>NZ_BAAHXI010000029.1:0-45884 GCF_054656955.1 Deferrisoma palaeochoriense | reverse complement strand
GAGCTTCCAAAGAACTTCGGCTAGGCGGCTGGGCTGCTTCCAAAGAACTTCGGCTAGGCGGCTGGGCTGCTCGGCAGCTAGGCGGCTAAGAACATTCGGGATTCCGGCGCCAGCGGCTGCCCCAACCTGTGGGAGCGGCTTCCAAGCCGCGACGCCCTTTCTTTCGGGCCTTCGGCCCGGGTCGCGCCTTGGAAGGCGCTCCCACACCGGCGCCGGCCCGGGCGTTGCCTTCCTCCGTTGTAAGGCCCCGCAGTGGCCCGGGGGACCTCCATGGACCTTGTTCGCCGGCTGACTCGATGGGTCGGGATGCCGACCTGGAGCCGCGACCCGGCCGGGGTGGAACGATTTCTCTGGGAACTCGAGCCCCTTTTCGCGAAACTTGGGGCGGAGACCGAGCTCGTTTCCCTGCCGGCCTGGCACACCCGCGACGAGGCGGGTGAACCCGTGACGTTCGTGCCGGCCCCGGCCCTTTGGGTGACCCGAAGGCCCGAGGCGCCCTGCCGAGTGCTCTTGGTCACCCACGCCGACACGGCCCTCCCACCCTCCGCCCCCTCTCCCCCCGATTCCCGGAGATCGGACCGGTTGTGGGGCGTGGGAGCCCTCGACGACAAAGGGGGCATCCTGGTGCTGTGGGAGGCGCTCCGGCGGTGCGAAGCCGATTCCGGCACCTCGCCGGAGATCGGCTGGTCGGTCTGGATCGCCCCCGACGAGGAACTGGGATCCCCCTGTTCGGGGCCGGAACTCCAAAGGCGTGCCGCCGGCCACGACCTCGCCCTCGTGTTCGAACCCTCCCACCCCGACGGGGCCCTCGTTTCCGACCGCGACGGGTCGGGGAACTACATCGCGGTGGTTCGCGGGCGGCGGGCCCACGCGGGCCGAAACCCCGAACGGGGGCGAAACGCCGTCCACGCGCTGGCCGCCCTGGTCGTAGAGTTGGACGAACTCGGGAGAGCCGAACCGGAGCTGCGGATCAACGTCGGGGAGATCCGGGGCGGGGAGGCGGTCAACGTGATCCCCGACCGGGCGGTGGCCCGGTGGAACGTCCGGGCCCGGACCCCGGAGGCCGCGGCCCGGTTCGAGAAGGCCCTGGCGGCCGTCCACGCCCGGGTGGCAGCCCGGTTCGGGGTGACGATCGAGATCGAGGGCCGGTTCGGCCGGCCGCCCCGCCGTCTGGACGCCAGGGCCCTGGCCGTTTACCGGGCACTGGTCGCCTGCGCCGCGGACCTGGGCCGGGAGCTCACCTGGAGGCCGAGCGGTGGGGTTTCAGACGCCAATCTGCTCACCGCACTGGGCCTCCCCTGCGCCGACGGCCTCGGCCCCCGGGGAGACGGCATGCACACGGCGGAGGAGTGGGTGGCCGTGGAGAGCCTCGAGGAGCGGGCCGCATTGGTGCACGCCTTCCTGTGCCGGCTCGAGGCCGGAGTTCCGTGGAACTCCGGCTAGGCGGCCCGTCGGCCAGGCGGCCGGGCAGCCGGGATCGCCGTTGGACCCCGCCGAAAACGGGGCTCCCACCGGGGATTTCGTCCCGGCCGTGGCCCTTCCCGCGGTAAGGCCCCCGGGGGGGCCCCTGGTAGGAGAGACACCTTGGACACCCTGAACCCTTTTCGAACCGACCCCGGGATCCAGAAACTCCGGGAAGGGCTGCTCCGGAGGATCGCCGAACTCCAGGCCGACCTGAGGGGCGTGCGCCCCCCGGACCCCGCGAGGGCCGAGGCCGCCCGGGCGCGGATCGAGGCGTGGTCCGAACTCCGGGGAGGGCCCCTCGCCCTCCCCTACCTGGCCACCGGCCGGGGCCGGGGGCCCCTGGTCGAGCTTGTGGACGGCAGCGTCAAATACGACATGATCGGGGGAATTGGGGTCCACTTCCTGGGCCACGGCCACCCGGCCCTCCTCGAGGCCGCCCTCGACGCGGCCCTCGAGGACGTGGCCATGCAGGGGAACCTCCAGCAGGGCGGGGTCGTGCCGGCCCTGGGCGAGGACCTCCTCCGGCTCGCGAACGAGGGGGGCGCGGCCCTTCGGCACGTGTTCTTCACCACGAGCGGGGCCATGGCCAACGAGAACGCGCTCAAGCTCGCGTTCCACCGCCACGCGCCGGCCGACCGCCTTCTCGCCTTCGACGGCGGGTTCGCGGGCCGCACCCTGGCGCTCGCATGGGTGACCGACCGGCCGGGCTACCGCACGGGTCTCCCCCCCACCCTGGCCGTGGACTACGTGCCGTTCTTCGACCCCGGGGATCCCGAGGGGAGCACGGCGCGGGCCCACGAGGCCCTTTGCCGCCACCTCGATCGCTACCCCGGCCGCCACGCCGCGATGATCTTCGAACTGGTGCAGGGGGAACGGGGGTTCTATCCGGGCACCGCGGAGTTTTTCCGTCCCCTCATGGCCGAACTGCGGGACCGCGGCGTCGCCGTGGTGGTGGACGAGATCCAGACCTTCGGCCGCACCCACGCTCCCTTCGCGTTTCAGCACTTCGGGCTCGACGACCTCGTGGATCTCGTGACCGTGGGGAAGATGACCCAAGTGTGCGCCACCCTGTTTCGGTCGGAGTACCGGCCCCCGGCGGGCCTGGTGAGCCAGACCTTCACCGGGGCCACCGCCTCCTTCTGGGTGGGCCGGGCCGTGGTCCGGGAGATCCGCGAGGCCGGCCTCTTCGGGCCCGGGGGCCGAAACGCACGGGTGGAGGCGTTCTTCCGCGAACGACTGGGCCGCTTGGCCGAGCGGATGCCCGAACGGATCCGGGGCCCCTTCGGGCTCGGGGCGATGGTGGCGTTCACCCCCTTCGACGGCTCCGAGGCCGCGGCCAAGGCCACGGTGCAGCGCCTTTTCGACGAGGGGATTGTGGCGTACACGGCCGGCCACGACCCGGCCCGGGTCCGGTTCCTGGTGCCCGCCCCGGCCGTCTCCGAGACGGACCTCGAGGCCGTGGTCGGGATCGTGGAACGGGTGATCGAGGGAGGGCCGCCATGATGGTTCTTCGGCCGGTGCGCGTGGACGACCTGGAGGCCGTGGTGGGGCTGGTGGGGGCGTCGGGTTACGGGCTCACGAGCCTGCCCAAGGACCCCGACCTCCTGGCCGACCGGGTCCGGGACGGGGCCGAGGCCTTCGGCCGCGAGATCCGGAAGCCCGGGGGGGAGTCGTACCTCTTCGTCCTCGAGGATCTCGAGACCGGCGCGATCGCCGGCACGAGCGGCATCGTGGCCAAGGTGGGCGGGTTCGAGCCCTTCTACACCTACCGCCTCGAAACCCACGAACTCGTCTCTGAGGTCCTGGGAATCCGCCGAGAGATCCGGTGCCTGCACCTCGTGCGCGAACACAGCGGACCGTGCGAGATCGGGAGCCTCTACCTCTCCCCCGCGTACCGGCGCCACGGCAACGGCCGCATGCTCTCCCTCGGCCGGTTCCTCTACATGGCCTGCCAGCCGCACCGGTTCGAGCGGGTGGTGATCGCCGAGATGCGCGGCGTGGTGGACCCGGCCGGCCGCTGCCCGTTCTGGGAGGCCATCGGCCGGCACTTCTTCGGCATCGATTTCCCCAAGGCCGACTACCTAAGCGTGCGGGACAAGCGGATCATCTCGGAGCTCATGCCGACCCATCCGATTTACGTGCCCCTTCTGCCCCGGGAGGCCCAGGAGGTCATCGGCCGGGTCCACCCCGAGACCGAGCCGGCGCTGGCGCTCCTCCGGCAGGAGGGGTTCGAGCCCCTGGGATTCGTGGACATCTTCGACGGGGGTCCCGTGGTCGGATGTGACCGGCCCGCCATCCGCACGGTCCGGGAAACCCGCGTGGTGCCGGCCGCTCCCGCCGCCCGGCCCGCGGACGGCGTGCCCCACCTCGTGGCACCCCACCCCACGGGGGTGCCCATCGTCTCGGTTCCCCTTCCCGCCGGGGCGGCCGAGGCGCCCCTCGACGGGGAAGCCCGAGCCGTGCTCGGCGTTTCACCCGGGGATCCCGTGGCCTGCGCACCCCTGCGGCCGGGGGGAACGGCCTGATGGGCCGGCTCTGGGTCGGCGGCCGGTGGATCGGGGGCCGGGGTCCGGCGTTCCGACGGACCGACCCCGCCACGGGCGAGGAGGTCTGGACCGGGCGCGAGGCCGCGCCGGAGCAGGTGCGAGAGGCCGTTGCCGCCGCGGCGCGGGCCGCGCCCGGGTGGGAGGAAACCCTTCGGGAAGATCGCCTCCGGGTGCTCCGCCGGTTCCAGGACGAACTCGCGGCCAGCCGGGAGGAACTCGCCCGCCGGATCGCCCGGGAGACCGGGAAGCCCCTGTGGGAGTCCCGCGCCGAGGTGGATGCCGTGCGGGCCAAGGTGGACCTTACCGAGGCCTCGTTCGCCGAGCGGTGCTCGCACGTCCCCGTGGACCTGGGCGGGGCCGTGGGACGGGTGGAACACCGGCCCCTGGGGGTGGTGGCGGTGCTCGGCCCCTTCAACTTCCCGGCCCATCTGCCCTCGGGCCAGATCGTGCCCGCGCTCCTCGCCGGGAACGCGGTCGTCTGGAAGCCGAGCGAACTCACCCCGGGAACCGGCGAACTCCTGGCCTCCCTGTGGGAGGCGGCGGGCCTGCCGCCCGGGGTCCTGAACCTGGTCCAGGGGGGCGCGGCGGTCGGCCGCGCCCTGGCCACGGCTCCGGGGGTGGACGGGGTGTTCTTCACGGGCGGCGTGGCCGGGGGCCGAAGGCTCCACCGGGCGCTGGCGGGCCGGTTCGAAACCCTTCTCGCCCTGGAACTGGGGGGCAACAACCCGCTCGTCATCTGGGACGACGTGCCCGACGAGGGGATGGCGGCGGTCCACGCCCTCCTTTCGGCCTTCCTGACCACGGGTCAGCGGTGCACCTGCGCCCGGCGTCTGATCCTGCCCCGCTCCCGGGGAGGCCGCCGGATCCTCGACGCCGTGGTGGAGGGGGCCCGCGGGCTCCGGTTCGGCGCCTGGCACGAGGAACCCGAACCCTTCGGCGGCCCCCTGGTCACCCGGCGGGCCGCGCTCACGATCCGCCGGGCCTGGCACCGGCTCGTGGCCCAGGGGGGCCGGCCGCTCCTGGAACCCCGCATCCTCCGCCCCGGCGGGGCGTTTCTGTCGCCGGGGGTGGTGGACGCCTCGGGCCTGGGACCGGCCGATCCCGACCGGGAGTGGTTCGGCCCGCTCCTGCGGGTGTACTGGGCCGGGACCTTCGACGAGGCGGTCCGGCTCGCGGGCGCCACGGCGTTCGGGCTCGCGGCGGGGCTCCTCACACCCGACCGCCGCAAGTTCGAGCGGTTTCAGCGCGGCCTCCGGGCCGGGGTCATCCACTGGAACCGCCCCACCACCGGGGCGAGCGGGCGGCTCCCGTTCGGGGGGCTGGGCGCGAGCGGAAACCACCGGCCCCTGGGGTACTGGGCCGTGGACCAGTGCGCCGACCCGGTGGCGATCCAGGAGGCGGAACTCACGGCGCCCCCAAACCTTCCGCCGGGCGTTGAGTTTGGGCCTCTCGCAACGCCCGCCAGGCTCGCCACGAAGATCCGCGAAGATCGTGGCATTCGTCGCGAGCGTGGCGTGAGATAGGAAGCCGCCGTTGCCCGGTCGGGGCGTGTACTTCAGGCCTCTCGAACGCCCGCCAAGCTGGCCACGAAGATCCCTGAGGTTCGTGGCGTGAGTCCGAAGGGGTGCGGATGATGCAGCCTCCCGACAAAGCGGTGGAACTCCAGCTCGACGGTCTGGTGGGGCCCACCCACCACTACGCCGGGCTCGCGTACGGCAACGTCGCCTCGATGACCCATCGGGGGTCGCCCTCGAACCCGCGGGCCGCGGCCCTCGAGGGGCTGGCCAAGATGGAGCGGGTCATGGCCCTCGAGGTGCCCCAGGCCGTGCTGCCGCCCCAGGAACGGCCCCATCTCCCCACCCTGCGGGCCCTCGGGTTCCGGGGATCCGATGCCGAGGTCCTGGAGCGGTGTTATCGGGACGCCCCGGACCTCCTCGCCGCGGTTTCCAGCGCCTCGAGCATGTGGGCCGCGAACGCCGCCACCGTGACCCCTTCGGCGGACGCGGCCGACGGCCGGGTGCACTTCACCCCGGCGAACCTCGTGACCCACTTCCACCGGTTCCTGGAGGCCGAGGGAACCCACCGGGCCCTTCTTCGGATCTTCCCGGACCCCGCACGGTTCGCCGTCCACCCGCCGCTCCCCCCGTCCCCGGCCCTTGCCGACGAGGGCGCCGCCAACCACATGCGCCTGGCACCCGCCCACGGTTCGGCGGGGATCGGGGTGTTCGTGTACGGCCGGAGGGCGCTGCGGGTGGAGGGCCGGGAACCGGCCCGGTTTCCCGCGCGCCAGGCCCTGGAGGCCTCCGAGTCCGTCGCCCGCCGCCACCGAACCCCGCCCGAGCGCACCGTGTTCTTGCGCCAGAACCCCAAGGCGATCGACGCCGGAGTGTTCCACAACGACGTCGCCGCCGTGACCAACGAGGACGTGCTCCTCTGCCACGCCTCGGCCTGGGCGGACCCGGGCGCAGCCCGGAAGCTGGCGCGGGGGTTCCAGCAGGCGTTCGGCCGGCCGCTCCACCTCTACCGGATCTCGGAACGGCGCCTACCCTTGCGGTCGGCCGTGGCGACCTACCTCTTCAACAGCCAGATCCTGACGCTCCCCGAGGGCGGAATGGCCATAGTAGCCCCGACGGAATGCCGGGCCGACCCCGAGGCCCGGGGGATCCTGGCCGAGCTCGTGGAAACCCAGGGCCCGATCCGGGCCGTCCACTACGTGCATGTGCGCCAGAGCATGCGAAACGGCGGCGGCCCCGCCTGCCTGCGGCTCCGGGTGGTGCTGACGCCCGAGGAGTTCCGGGCCGTGCACCCGGGCGTGCTCCTCACCCCCGATCTTCTGGAGGCCCTGCGCGATTGGGTGAACCGGCACTACCGGGACCGCCTGGTGTTCGACGACCTCCGGGACCCGCAGCTCCTGCAGGAGGTGTACACCGCCCTTGAGGAACTGGCCCGGCTTCTGGATCTCGGGCCGGGCTTCTACCCCTCCCTCTGAGGCCCGGGCTTGGCCCCGAGGCGGTCCGGCAGCGGCCGGCCAAGCGCGGGGAAGGGCCTTGGACCTCACGAACCGCGGGGCGTCCGCGCGCCGTCTTTCCCGCCGGCGGGTCCGTACCGGCCCATGCCGTAGCGAAACAAGCAGAAGTCGTAGCGCACCGGGTCGGCCGGGTCGAACCGGGCGAGCGCGGCCGTGATCTCCCGGGCCGTCTTCCAGTCGTTGGCCCGGCGGCGGGTGAAGCCCAGGGCCCGGCCCACCCGGGCTACGTGGGCGTCCAGGGGAACGACCAGCCGGGGGGGGTCCACGAGGCCGTGCCAGTACCCCGGATCGAGGGCGTCGCGGCGCGCGGCCCAACGCAGGAAAAGACACAGGCGCTTGGCCGCGCCCCCCCTGGCCGGGGACGCGAGAAGGTGGCGCACCGGGTGCCCGGGGGGAACCTCCCGGACCCCGAGGATCGGCCGGGCGTCGCCGGAAAGGATGGCCTTCGCGAACCGCGCGAGGGCGACCCCGATGTCTCCCCCCGGATCGGCCGACCGAAAGAGCTCCCCGAGGCTTCCGTGCCGTTCCCGGGCCTGGGCCACCAGGTGGAGGAACAGCGCCACGTCGGCCCCCTTGTGGAACCGATAGGAAAACCCCTGAAACCGTTCAATCCACGCGGCGGGCTCCGTGGCCGCCAGGGCCCGGGCCGGGTGGGAGCCCAGCGCCTCGAACACGGTCCCCAGGGCCTCGAGGATCTTCTCCACCCGGCCGTAGGCGAAGGCCGCGGCGGTGAGCGCCGCCACCTCGCCGTCGGCCGGATCGTCCCACCCCCGGGCGTACACCAGCGGGTCGGGCCACAGGAGCTCCGGGCGGTGGTGGGTTCGGTACAGGGCCTCCAGCGCCTCCCGGGTCACCGGGGCCTGACTTGTTCTCCGTGGCACAAACTTTGAATCGGATCCGCCCCGGGCCCTCGCCGGCGTCCGGACATTCCCTGGGGATTCCCGCAAAAGGGTTCCTTCCGCCGGCGGTTTGGGGTTGTCTTTGGGAAATTTTTTGCTACTTTTCGGCATGAAACTTCCTTTTCGGGGACGGGCTTCCGCCCTCCCCGCTTCTGGGCAGAGGCCGTCTCGTTCTTCTCGTTTCAAGGGGGTTCGCCATGCGAACGAAACAGGTGGGTTGGGTCGTGGCCCTCGTGGTCGGATCGGCACTCTTCCTCGCCCATTGGGCGCCGGCGGCCGACATCCCCCGCTCGGCGCGGTTGATGAAGGAGGCCGGCAACCAGTTCCTGGCGGCTAAGCGGTACGCCGACGCCATCGACTGCTACCTCCAGGCGCTCGAGATCGTACCGGATTACCCCGAGGCGCACTACAACCTGGGGGTGGCCTTCCTGAAGGGGTTCGGGGCGTACCGACTCGCGCGGTACCATTTCGAACGATATCTGGAGCTCGACCCCACGGCGCCCGACCGCGAGGCGGTGGAGGCCCTGGTGGCGACTCTGGCCCAGAAGGAAGCCCCGCTACCCAAGGAACCCGGCCGGGTTCTGGCCGTGATCGGCGGCCGGATCCTGGTGAGCGGGGGGAACTGGGTGAAGAAGGGCGACGAGATCGAGATCCAGGAAAAGTCCGGCGCTCCCTGCGCCTGCCTCCTAGCCGATTACGTGTACCCCGACTGCGTTCTCACGCAACGCATCCTGGACGATGAGACCCTGGGCAAGGTTCAGCCCGGATTGGTCGCCGTGAACCGCTGACCCATTCCCGTTCCTCGTTCGGTTCCGCTTGCCCCCGGTCTTCGGCCGGGGGTTTTGTTTTCCGGCCCGAACCCTTCCCCGCCTTCCCCCGAAGAACCCGCCCGTACCGACCTGCGCCGTCGGGCCTCCGCGAGTCCAGCGAAGTCCCATTCCCCGGCTGTCTACGTCATTTTACGGCGATTTCTTGCAAGTTTTCCGCGTTGTGCGCTTGCATTACCGATCGCTTTGCTATACATTTGCACTGCGTCCAACAAAACTACTCCTACTACTTTAAGGTAAAAACCGTGGAAACCGCCCGCCGGAGCCTTGCGAAAGCCCTGTCATGGCGCCTGGTGGCCACCGTGGTCACCACCGCGATCGTGTTCGCGGCCACCGGCGAGGCCGAGTTCGCCGCGACCATCGGGATCACCGACACGGTGGTCAAGTTCGGCGCCTACTTCCTGCACGAACGACTGTGGAACCGTATCCCGTTCGGCCGGCACCGGCCCGAACCCGAATATTACATCTGACCCAAGGAGGCCCCCATGGCCGCGATCCGCCAGCTCCCAGCCCTCCCCGCCGGCGCCGCTCCCGAGGAGATCCTTCGGGTGGGTCTCGAGGCCGCCGGGGGGCCGGTGGCCCTCGCCTGCTCCTTCAGCCTCGAGGACCTCGTGGTCCTCGACCTGCTCACGCGCCTCACGCCGGACCCCCTCGTGTTCGCCCTCGACACCGGGCGGCTACCGGAGGAGACCTACGAGGCCGCCGAGGCGGCGCGGCTTCGCTACGGCGTGACGATCCGGTGGTACTTCCCCGACCGAGCCGCCGTGGAGCGGCTCGAGACCGAGCGGGGGCTCTTCAGCTTCCGCGACAGCGTGGAGGCGAGAAAGGAATGCTGCCGCATCCGGAAGGTGGAGCCCCTGGGCCGGGCGCTTTGGGGGTTGGCCGGGTGGATCACCGGGCTCCGGCGGGAGCAGAGCGTGACCCGAAGCGCACTCGCGCCGCTCGAGATCGACCAGGCCCACGGAGGGATTCTCAAGATCAACCCCCTTGCCGACTGGACCTGGACCCAGGTGGAAGCCTACGCCACCGCCCACGCCGTGCCGGTGCACAAACTCCACCGCGCCGGCTACCCCTCCATCGGCTGCGCACCGTGTACCCGCCCGGTCCGGCCCGGCGAGCCCCCCCGGGCCGGCCGGTGGTGGTGGGAGGACCCCGAGCACAAGGAGTGCGGGCTGCACGTCGGCCCACCCCCCGAAACGGGAGGGACCCATGCGTGATCATCTGACCCAACTGGAAAACCAGAGCATCTACATCTTCCGGGAGGCGTACCGGAAGTTCGAGAGCCTCGCCATGCTCTACTCCGTGGGCAAGGACTCCACGGTCATGGCGCACTTGGCCCGGAAGGCCTTTTTCGGCCGGATCCCGTTTCCGCTGGTGCACATCGACACCACCTACAAGTACCCGGAGATGATCGCGTTTCGCGATCGCATGGTGGCCGAGTGGGGCGCCGAGCTGATCGTGGGCAGGAACGAGGAGGCCCTGGCGGCCGGCATGGGGCCCGAGAGGGGACGGCTCGCCTGCTGCGAGGCCCTGAAGACCCAGGCCCTGGCCCAGACCATCGCGAAGCACAGCTTCCAGGGGCTTTTTCTCGGGATCCGCCGGGACGAGGAGGGCAGCCGGGCCAAGGAGCGGGTGTTTTCCCCACGGGACGAGAACTTCGAGTGGGCCTACAAGGACCAGCCCCCGGAGTTGTGGGACCAGTTCAACACCGACTTCGACCGGGGCACCCACGTGCGGATCCATCCGCTCCTGGGATGGACCGAGCTGGACATCTGGCGCTACATCGAGCGCGAGGGGATCGAGATCTGTCCCCTGTACTTTTCCAAGAATGGCAAGCGGTTTCGCTCGCTCGGCTGCATGCCGTGCACGGGGGCGTTCCCCTCGAACGCCTCCACGGTCGCCGAGATCATCGCGGAACTGGAGGCCACGAAAACCCCGGAGCGCGCGGGCCGGGCCCAAGACCAGGAAAACGCCTACGCCATGCAGAAACTTCGCGCTCGCGGATACATGTGAGCGGGGTCAGGGGTCGCGGACGGAAGTCGGGCCCCCCGCACACCTTGGAAGTTCCGCAAGGCGGCTAGGCGGCTAAGAACATTCGGGATCCCCATGTCGTCGCGTCGGCCAACCCGTGGGAGTTGTTGCCGTATCAGGGGCCAGAGTTCAGAAGGCAGATGTCGAGAACCCCTGTCCTCTGTCGTCTGTCCTCTGGCTCCTGACACGGTCGCCGGTCTCGCGGTCTGCGGTCCCGTGGTCCAGACGGCCGCGGCGTACCGTGTGACCGAGGAGGAAGTTATTGTTTTTGCAAACAGGCCGCGCCTCGCGGCCTACGGAGCTTCCAGGAAACCACGACGGGACATCACACCATGAACCGAACCGACACCCTTCGCATCGTGATCGTGGGC
Source organism: Deferrisoma palaeochoriense (assembly GCF_054656955.1). Taxonomy (NCBI): domain Bacteria; kingdom Pseudomonadati; phylum Thermodesulfobacteriota; class Deferrisomatia; order Deferrisomatales; family Deferrisomataceae; genus Deferrisoma; species Deferrisoma palaeochoriense. The sequence goes on along the minus strand of NZ_BAAHXI010000029.1, from coordinate 34,718 downwards.
CACGTGGACCACGGCAAGTCCACCCTGATCGGGCGGCTCTTTTACGACACCGGCTCCATCCCGGAATCCCGCTACCGGGAGATCGAGGACACCTGCCGCCGGCAGGGTCGCCCCTTCGAGTTCGCCTACCTGATGGACGCCCTCGAGGAGGAGCGGGAACAGAACGTCACCATCGACACGGCCCAGACCTTCTTCCGGTGGCAGGGACGCCCGTACGTCATCATCGACGCCCCCGGGCACAAGGAGTTTCTGAAGAACATGATCACCGGCGCGGCCAGTGCCGACGCGGCCGTCCTCCTTCTCGACGGGGTGGAGGGGGTGCGGGAGCAGACCCGGCGCCACGCGTTCATCCTCTCGCTCCTGGGCATCCGGCATGTGGTCGTGGCGGTGAACAAGCTCGACAAGGCGGACTACGACCGCGCCACGTTCCTCCAGGCGGAAAACGACGTCCGCTCGCTCCTCCACTCCCTGGGGATCGCACCGGACCACGTGATCCCGATCTCCGCCCGCGAAGGGGAGAACATAGCCCGCCGCCTCGGCCGCACGCCCTGGTACGATGGGCCCACGGTACTCGAGGCCCTGGCCACCCTGGGCGGGACCCAGGACGAGGACGCCCTGCCCCTCCGGTTCCCGGTCCAGGACGTGTACACGTGGGACAACCGGCGGCTCTACGTGGGCCGGGTGGAGACCGGCCGGGTGAGGCGCGGTGACGCGGTCCGGTTTTTCCCCTCGGGCCGCACGGCCCGGGTGAAAACGGTCGAGCGGTGGGGCGATCCGCCCCTGGAGGAGGCCCGTTCGGGCGACTGCGTGGGATTGACGTTCGACGAGGAACTCTTCGTGGAGCGGGGCGAGGTGATGGGCCATCCCGACCGGGGACCGGTGGTGGGCCGCGAGATCCGGGCCAGCCTGTTCTGGCTCGGCAAGGCTCCCCTGGAGAGGGGGAAAACGGTTATCCTCAAGGTCGCGACCACCGAGGTGGAGGCCCAGTGCCTGGACATCGAGGACCGGATCGACGCCTCCACACTGGAGGTTCTGGAGCGCCACGCCGAGCGGCTCGAGAGCCCGGAGGTGGGGAACGTGCTCCTGCGGCTCCGACATCCCGCGGCCCTCGACGCGTTCCAGGACAACCCCAAGCTCGGGCGGTTCGTGCTCCAGGACGGCGCGTTCATCGCCGGCGGGGGCATCGTCCGGGAGGCCCGGGCCCTGGGGGGCGTGCGGGCGGCTCAGGTCATCCACCTCGACCGCCAGTTCGCCACGGAACCCGATGGCTACGTGGTGGACCTGACCCAGGAGCGGGGCGCGGTGGAGTTCGAGGTGACGCCCCACTTCCTCGACCTCGTCGCGGCCGGGAACCGGGTGCTGTTTCGACTGCGGGGGCCCGAGCAGGTGGCCCCGGTGGCCCTGTTGGCCTACGAGCACGACCTGGAGTTCACCTTCCGCCGCACCGGCGAGCGGGTCGGGCTGGTTCTCTGGCGCCGGGCGACCCCCCAGCCGTCGGCGCCGCTGGAGGGGCTCGGTCTCTGACCCCGTTTCGTCGAAAGGAAAACCAAAGGTGTTGCCCTACCCCGCGCTAGACCCCGTGGCCTTCCGGATCGGCCCCCTCGCCGTGCGCTGGTACGGACTTGCCTACCTCTCGGGGTTTCTCCTGGGGGCCTGGGTCCTACGGCGGCAGGCCCGCGCGGGGCGGTTGCCGCTCGGCCCGGGCGAGGTGGGGGACCTGGTGGGCTGGCTCGTCCTCGGCGTCGTGCTGGGAGGCCGGCTAGGGTACGTTTTGTTTTACAACGCACCGTACTTCGCCACCCACCCGTGGAAGATCGTGGCGGTGTGGGAGGGAGGGATGAGTTTCCACGGGGGGCTCCTGGGGGTTGGCGTCGCCCTGTGGGCCTACGCGCGACGGCACCGGGCCGACCCGTGGGTGCTCGCGGACGGGCTCGCCCTGGCGGCCCCCCGGGGCTTTTTTTCGGCCGCCTCGCAAACTTCGTCAACGGCGAACTCTACGGCCGCCTGACCGATCTGCCCTGGGCCATGGTGTTTCCGGGCGGCGGGCCCCTGCCCCGTCACCCGAGCCAACTGTACGAGGCCGGTTTGGAGGGCCCCCTCCTGGGGCTCGTCCTCTGGGTTCTTTGGCGCCGCGGGCCGGCGCCGGGGCTTACGGCGGCGGCGTTCCTGGGGGGATATGCCCTCGTCCGGTTCGGGGTGGAGTTCGTCCGGGAACCCGACCCCCAACTCGGATTCGTGCTCGGCCCTCTCACCATGGGCCAGTGCCTGAGCGTCGCCATGGCCCTCGGCGCAGCCGTGCTGGCCGGGGTACGACGGCGAGCCACCTAGCCTCACCCTTCCCGCCCGAGGAGGTCCCATGCGGATCGACACGCTGCTGGTGCGGGCCGGGCTCGGGGCCGACCCGGCCACCGGGGCCGTCAGCGCCCCCATCCACCCGTCGAGCACCTTCGCCCACCCGGGACTCGGCCGCACCACCGGGTTTGACTACTCCCGCACGGCCAACCCCACCCGCAAGGTGTTGGAGGACGCCGTGGCCCGGCTGGAGGGCGGGGCGGGGGCCTGTGCGTTCGGGTCCGGGATGGCGGCGCTCACCACCCTGTGTCTTCTGTTCCGGCCGGGGGACCACCTGGTGGCCTCCGACGATCTGTACGGCGGCACCTACCGCCTGTTCGAGCAGGTGTTCCGGGCGTACGGCCTCGAGGTGACCTACGCCGATGTCACCGACCCGGGCCGGGTGGAGCGGGCCCTTCGGCCCGGCACCCGGGCCGTCGTGGCGGAGAACCCGACGAACCCGCTGCTCAAGGTGGTGGACGTGGAAACGCTGGCCCGCCTCGCCCACGACCACGGGGCCTGGCTCGTCGTGGACTCGACCTTCCTCACCCCCTACCTCCAGCGCCCCCTCGAACTCGGGGCCGACATCGTGGTCCACAGCGCCACCAAGTACCTCGGGGGCCACAACGACCTCCTGGCCGGGGTCCTGGTGGCCCGGGACCCCAACCTGGCCGAGCAGCTCGCGTTTCTCCAAAACACCACCGGGGGCGTGCTCGACCCCTTCTCCTCGTGGCTCCTGGTGCGAAGCCTCAAGACCCTCGGGGTGCGGCTCGAACGCCAGTGCCGCACCGCCGGGGAGGTGGCGCGGTTTCTCCTGGGACACCCCGCGGTCACCCGGGTATACTACCCCGGCCTCCCGGACCATCCGGGCCGGGCGGTGCTCGCCCGGCAGGCGGCCGGGTTCGGGGCCATGGTGAGCTTCCGGCTCGCCGCGGCCGAGCGGGTCGGCCCGTTCCTCGAGCGGCTGCGGGTGGCCACCTTCGCCGAGAGCCTGGGCGGGGTGGAGACCCTGGTCACCGTGCCGAGCCGGCAGACCCACTGCGACGTGCCGCCCGAGGTGAGGGAACGCCTGGGCGTCACCGACGATCTCGTGCGGCTGTCCGTGGGCCTCGAGCACCCCGAGGACCTCATCGCCGACCTCGCCCAGGCCCTGGGGGGCTGACGCCCGCCCCGCCGATCCGGGGGGACTCGAACCGCCCAACCCGCAACCCGAGGAAAGTCATGACGCAAGGACGACGTGTTTCCCCCACCACGCGCTGCGTGGGCGGCCGCAGGGAGGTGGACCCGGCCACCGGGGCGCTCGGAACGCCCATCGTGATGGCCAGCACCTTTCACCAGCCCGACCCCGAACACCCCGGCCCCTGGGACTACAGCCGGTCCGGCAATCCCACCCGCCACGCGGCCGAGAGCCTGGTGGCGGATCTCGAGGGCGGCACCGCCGGGTTCGCCTTCGCCTCGGGCATGGCCGCGACGACGACCGTGCTCGCCCTGCTCAACCAGGGCGACCACGTGCTCGCGGCCCGGGACCTCTACGGCGGCACCTACCGGGCGCTCACCGGGGTGTTCTCCCGGTTCGGCGTCGAGGCCTCGTTCGTGGACACCACCGACCCCGAGGCCGTCGCCCGGGGGCTTCGATCCAACACCCGGATGCTTTGGTTGGAGACCCCCTCGAACCCGCTCCTCCGGGTGACCGACCTCGGGGCCTGCGCGGCCATAGCCCGGGAACGGGGAATCCTCACGGTGGTGGACAACACCTTCATGACCCCGCTGCGCCAGCGGCCCCTCGCGCTGGGCGCCGACATCGTGGTCCACAGCGCCACGAAGTTCCTCGGGGGCCACAGCGACCTCGTCGCCGGGGTGGCCGTGGTGGCGGACGCCGACCTCGCCCAACAGGTGGGCTACCTCCAAAACGCCCTGGGTGGGGTGCTCTCGCCCCACGACGCCTGGCTTCTGGTCCGGGGGATCAAAACCCTGAAGGCCCGCCTGGACGCCGGGGAGGCCACGGCGGCGGAACTCGCCCGCCGACTCGCGGCCCATCCGGCGGTGGAGCGCGTGTACTACCCCGGGCTCCCCGACCACCCCGGCGCCGAGGTGCACGCCCGCCAGGCCACGGGGCCGGGAGCGGTGTTGAGCTTCGATCTCGGGACCGGGGAGCGGGCGCTTGCGCTCCTGCGGGCCGTTCGCATCCCGGCCGTGGCCGTGAGCCTGGGGGGGGTGGAGTCCATCCTCTCCTACCCCTGGGCCATGTCCCACGCGGCCATGCCCCCCGACCACCGCCGGGCGCTCAGGATCGGGCCGGGGCTCCTGCGGCTTTCGGTGGGGCTCGAGGACGTCGAAGACCTCTGGGCCGATCTCGAGGCAGCCCTCGGCGCGATCCCGGGCTGAGGCCGCGGCCGGCGGCGAGTCCCACGACCGAGGGGGAGAATGACGGTGGAGACCTTGCTCGAAGCGCTGGAAGCCCAGGGGGTGGTGGGGGCCCTCGACGCGGAGCTCGCCCGGACGATCGTCCGGCTCTCGGGGGACGGCCGCGCCGAGGTGGCCCTGGCGGCCGCCCTGGCGAGCCGGGCCGTGACCGAGGGCCACGTGTGCCTGCCCCTGGGCCGGCCGGAACGGGTGCTCGGAGAGCTCCCGACCCCGTTCCGGCCCGACCCCGGGTGGGCCGAGGCGCTCGCCGAAAGCCCCGCCGTGGGGCGGCCCGGCGACGTCAAACCCCTGGTCTTGGACGACGCGGGGAGGCTCTACCTCCACCGGTACTTCGCCTACGAGGACGGCGTGGCCCGGTGGGTGCGAGACCGGGCCGCCGCGCCGAACCTCCCCCACGACCCCGACCGGGCCCGGGCCGACCTGGACCGGCTGTTCCCGCCCGGCGGCGGTGAGCCGGATTTCCAGCGGCTCGCGGCGGCCACCGCGCTCCTGCGGCCCCTGACCCTCGTGTCCGGCGGCCCCGGCACCGGAAAGACCCACACCGTGGTGCGGCTCCTCGCGCTCCTGCTCGCCCACCCCGGCCACGAACGGCTCCGGGCGGCCATCGCCGCCCCCACGGGCAAGGCGGCCGCGCGGCTCCAGGAGGCCGTGCGCCAGGCCCGGGAGACCCCGGGGGCCCTTCCCGTACCCGACGAGGTGCGCGATCGCATCCCCGGTGAGGCCTCGACCCTCCACCGGCTCCTCGGGGTCGTGCCGGGCCGCAGCCGCGCCCGGTTCGGTCCCGACAATCCCCTGCCCCACGACCTCGTCGTGGTGGACGAGGTGTCCATGGTGGACCTCTCCCTCATGGCCCGGCTCACCTCGGCCGTGAAGCCGGGGGCCCGGCTCGTGATCGTGGGCGACCGGGACCAGCTCGCGTCGGTGGAGGCGGGTTCGGTGCTGGGCGACCTGTGCGACACCGGCGCCGAACACGGGGTCCCGGCCGACCACGCCCGCGACCTGGCCCCCCTGGCCGGGTTCCCCCTCCACCCCTGGGTCCGGGACGAGCCGCCGCCGGCGAGGGGACTCGTGGTCCTCCGCCGCAACTACCGCTTCGGCGAGGAGAGCGGCATCGGCCGGATCACCCGGGCGGTCAACGCGGGCCGAAGCGGCGAGGCGCTGGAACTCCTGCGCCAGGCGGCGGGGGGCGAGGTGTCCTGGAAGGATCTTCCGGCACCCACCGAACTCCCCGGGGCGCTGGAACCCGTGGTCCGCGCCGGCATCGTGCCCGTGTTCGAGGCCCTGGCCGAGGGCCGGCCCGAGGAGGCCTACCGTCGGCTGGAGCGGTTCCGGATCCTCTGCGCCCTTCGCGCAGGCCCCTACGGGGTCACCACGGTGAACCGGGTGGTCGAGGGGATCCTGGCCCGCGAGGGACGCGTGCCCTCCCACGGCGGGTGGTATCCCGGCCGGCCCGTGCTCGTCACCCGAAACGACCCGGCGCTTCGGCTCTACAACGGGGACGTGGGCCTGTGCTACGCCGATGCGAACACCGGCACGCTCCAGGTGCTCTTCCCCACCCCCGAAGGCGGCTGGCGCACCCTGCCGCCGGTGCGGGTGCCCCCCTGCGAAACCCTCTACGCCATGACGGTGCACAAATCCCAGGGCTCGGAGTTCGACCGGGTGCTCCTGGTGCTCCCCGACCGGCCGAGCCCGGTGGTGACCCGGGAGCTCGTCTACACCGGGCTCACCCGGGCGCGAAGCCACGCGGAGGTGTGGGGCCGGCCCGCCGTGTTACGGGCCGCCGTCGAATCCCGGGCCGAACGCACCTCCGGGCTCCGGGACCGGATCTGGGAGGGGTGGTAGGGGGGAGGAAACAAATCAGCCGACCCCGCAAGGTCGGCCGTCACGTCTCACCGGAATGCTTCCGCCCGATCTCTGAGCTGGCGGAGGGGGTGGGATTCGAACCCACGGGGGCTTGCGCCCCGCCGGTTTTCAAGACCGGTGCCTTAAACCGCTCGGCCACCCCTCCGCTTTCTGGCTTCTACTCGATCACCTCCACGCCCCCCATGTACGGCCGCAGGGCCTCCGGCACGACGACGCTGCCGTCCTCGCGCTGGTAGTTCTCGAGGATCGCCACCAGGGTCCGGCCCACGGCGAGACCCGAGCCGTTCAGGGTGTGCACAAGCTCGGTGCCCTTCCCCCCCTTGGGCCGGAACCGGATGTTGGCCCGGCGGGCCTGGAAGTCCTCGAAGTTGGAGCAGGAGCTGATCTCCCGGTACCGGCCCTGGCCCGGGAGCCACACCTCGAGGTCGTAGGTCTTGGCGGCCGAGAACCCCAGGTCCCCGGTGCACAGGGTCACCACCCGGTACGGGAGCCCCAGCCGCCGGAGCACCTCCTCGGCGTTTTGGGTCAGGGTTTCCAGCTCCTCGTACGACCGGTCGGGGTGGGCGAACTTCACGAGCTCCACCTTGTCGAACTGGTGCTGGCGGATCATGCCCCGGGTGTCCTTGCCGTAGGCGCCGGCCTCGGCCCGGAAACAGGGGGTGTAGGCCGTGTAGCAGACCGGCAGGGCCTCCTCGTCGAGGATCTCGTCGGCGTGGAGGTTCGTGACCGGCACCTCGGCCGTGGGCACGAGGTAGTAGTCGGTGTTCGTCAGATGGAAGAGGTCCTCTTCGAACTTCGGGAGCTGGCCGGTGCCGGTCATGGCCTTGGCGTTCACCATGAACGGGGGCCAGACCTCGGTGTAGCCGTGCTCGCCCGTGTGCAGGTCGAGCATGAACTGGATGAGCGCCCGCTCGAGCCGGGAGCCGAGCCCCCGCAGCACCACGAACCGGGCGCCGGTGATCTTGGCCGCCCGCTCGAAGTCGAGGATGCCGAGCCGCTCCCCGATCTCCCAGTGGGGCAGCGGCTCGAAATCGAACGCCGGCGGCTCGCCCCAGGTGCGCACCACCGGGTTGTCCTCCTCGCTCCGGCCCACCGGCACCGACTCGTGGGGGATGTTGGGCACCCGAAGGAGCAGCCCGTCGATCTCGGGCTCCACCTCCCGCAGCTCGGCCTCGAGCGCCTTGATCCGCTCCCCGACCTGCCGCACCTCTTCCATGAGGCCCGTGGCGTCGCCGCCCTCCCGCTTGATCCGGCCAACCTCCTTCGAGGCCGCGTTGCGCCGGCTCCGAAGGGCCTCCAGCTCCTGGAGAACCTCCCGGCGCCGGGCGTCCAGGGCCAGGATCCGGTCGAGGTCCACATCGGCGCCCCGGGCCTCGAGGGCCCGCCGGACGCGGTCGGCCTGTTCGCGGATGGTGCGGATCGAAAGCATCAAACGCCCTCCTTCAGGGATGGGTTCCTCCGCGGCGCGGATGGGGCCCGGATTATAGGGAGGCCCCGCAAGGGGGTCAACGCGCCTTGACAAGCCGCGGCCCGCGCCCAAGAGTGAATCGGGAGGCGGCACCGGCGCCCGCGTCCGTCGACTCCCCTTCCCGGCACACGTAAGGAGGCATCCCATGGCCCTTTCCCCCGAAGCCCGTCGTGAACTCCTTGCCATCGCGCGTGAATCCATCCGGCAGGGGCTCCGGGGCCGAAGGTACGTCCCCCAAGCCCCCACCCTCCCCGAGCTCGCCCGGCCGGCCGGGGCGTTCGTCACCCTCCACGAGGCCGGGGCGCTCCGGGGGTGCATCGGCACGTTCCAGGCCGACCGGCCGCTCTACCTGAATGTGGCCGAGATGGCCCGGGCCGCGGCCTTCGAGGATCCGCGCTTCCCGCCCCTCCGGCCCGAGGAGTTCGGCCGGATCGACCTCGAGATCAGCGTGCTCTCCCCCATGCGCCGGGCCCGGCCCGAGGAGGTGGAGGTGGGCCGCCACGGCGTCTACATCGTGCACGGCCTCCACCGGGGGGTGCTCCTGCCCCAGGTGGCCGTGGAGCAGGGCTGGGACCGGGAGACGTTTCTGGACCACACCTGCCTCAAGGCCGGCCTCCCCCCGGGGGCGTGGCGGCACGGCGCCGAGGTGCACGTGTTCGAGGCCGAGGTGTTCGGGGAGAAGGATCTCGAAGCGGAAGCCTGATCATCCCCCCGGCTGGGCGGCCAGGAGCTCGTCCAATGGCACCACCCGCACGCCCGCCTCCCGGATCCGGGGGGCCCACTCGCGCAGGGTGTCCAGGGTCACCCGGTGGGGATGGCCGATGGCCACGGCCTGGCCCGTGCGAAGGGCCCGCTCGACGGCCCGTTCGAGCTGCCGGCCCACCGCCTCGGGGGTCTGCTCGTTGTCGAGGAACACGTCCCGCCGGAGCGCCGGAACCCCGGCCCGCACCGCCTCGTCGTAGGCCACGGTCCGGGCCGTGGTGACGCTGTCCAGGAAAAAGAGCCCGGACCGCCGGAGCTCGTCGGCCACCCAGGCCATCTCTTGCGCGCGTTGCGTAAACCGGCTGCCCATGTGGTTGTTGACCCCGGAGACGCCCGGCACGTCGGCCAGGGCTCTCCGGACCCGGGCGCGCACCTCGTCCTCGGAAAGCCCCACGAGGAGCGCGTGGGGCCCGGGGTCGGCCCGCTCCGGATAGCCCTCGGGCTCCATGGGGAGGTGGAGAAGGGCCACCCGCCCGCGCTCCCGGGCCAACCGCGCCACGTCGGCGCTGTGCTCCAGGTAGGGGAGGATCGCCGGGGTCACGGGGATCGGCAGATCGAGAAACGCCCGGGCCCGGTCCAGACTCCCCCCCAGGTCGTCGATCACCACGGCAAGGCGCGGCCCGGCTTCGGGCGGCCGCCGCCAGCGGATCGTGACCGGCAGCCGGCCCGACGGGAGGTCCAGGTCGAACCGGATCCGGTCCGCCTCCCGGCGCACGGGGCCCAGGGCCACCCCGTCCGCCCGGGCCGCCTCGCGGACCTCGGCCAGGAGCGCCTCTGCCTGGTCCGCGTCGGCCACCCGGAGTTCGGCGGGGGTCCCGTCGAGGGGCCCCAGTGCCCTCCGGAGGGCCCCGCCCGGTGCCTCCACCCCCACCGGCGCGGGCTTCGTCCGGTGCTGGCGGCCCAGGAGGTAGGCGCCCCCCACGAGGGCCAGACAGGCCAGCCAGGCCGCGACCCACCCGAGGCCGCGCCGGCCCGTTCTTCCGCCCCGGCGCTTCCGGTTACGGGCCACGGCCGGCGTCCGCCGGGGCCGAGGAGGCCTGGCCCATGCCCCCGAACACCCGCAGGGCCTGGAGGATCTGGACGGCCCGCTGCAACTGGCGGTCTTGGCTCAGATCGGAGCCCTCACCGGCGCCGCCCGGTTCCTCGGCTTCGGGTTTCGGGGGCCTCTCGCCCTCTTCTTGGCCCGGCTCGAAGTGCCCCTTGAGGTCCTCCTCGCGCATCCGGCCGTGGATCCGGTCTTCCGGCACTTCCTCCGGATCCCCGGGGCCCGCGGCCACCTTCACGTCGGGCTCGATGCCCCGGGCCTGGATGGTGCGGCCCGACGGGGTGTAGTACAGCGCCGTCGTGATCCGAAGACCCGAGCCGTCCGAGAGCGGAAGGATGGTCTGCACGCTCCCCTTCCCGAAGGTGCGCTCGCCCAGGATCAGCCCCCGCCTGTGATCCTGGAGCGCGCCGGCCACGATCTCGGAGGCCGATGCCGTGCCCCCGTTCACCAGGACCACGAGGGGGAGTTTGGGCTCGGTGCCGTCGTCCCGGGCCGTGTAGACCACCTCCTGCTCCGGGTCGCGGCCCTTCGTCGAAACCACGGTTCCCCCCGTCAGGAAGAGATCGGCGACCTTCACGGCCTGGTCCAGGAGGCCGCCGGGGTTGTTGCGCAGGTCGAGGACCAACCCGTAGAGACTCGGGTCGTCCCGGAGCCCCTCGAGGGCCTCCGCCACCTCCCGGTGGGTCGCCTGCTGGAACTGGGTGATCCGCACCACCCCCACCCCGTCCACCCGCCGGGCCTTGACGCTCTTGATCCGGATGATGTCCCGGGTCAGGGTGAACGCCTTGGGTTTGTCCCACCCCTCCCGCAGGATGTGGATCGTGATGCGGGTGCCCTTGGGACCGCGCATCCGGCGCACCGCCTCCATGAGGTCCATGCCCTCGGTGGGCTCACCCTCGATCATCACGATCACGTCGCCCGCCTGGATGCCGGCGGCCGCGGCCGGGGTGTCCTCGATGGGGCTCACCACCGTGAGCCGGCCGTCCTTCACCGTGATCTCGATCCCGAGGCCCCCGAACGCCCCCTCGGTTTCCACCTGCATCTCCTGGAACATGTCGGGGGTCATGAACGAGGAGTGGGGGTCGAGCCGGGCCACGATGCCCTCCACGGCCCCGTACACGAGATCCTCGGGCTTGACCGGCTCCACGTAGTTTCGCTGCACCACGTCCATGGCCTCGGCCAGCACCCGGAGCCGCTGGTAAAGCTCGTCCCGCTCCTCGGGGGCCACCTCGGGGGGCCGGGCCCAGAGCACCCCCGCGAACAGGAGGCCCCCGAGCGCGATCCCCACGGCCCACATCCACCCCGGTCCAGTAGCGCGATTCTTCATGGCGGTCCTTCCGAGTACCTTCCCGCTAGGAGGCTGGAAGGCTAGGATGCTAACATGCGAAAATCTCTTATGATTCCAGCGTGACGCCCATCCCTACCCGTGGGAGCCGTTTCCGCGTCAGGGATCAGAATTCAGAGGGCAGACCTCAGAGACCCCCTGTCTTCTGTCCTCCGTCTTCTGGCCCCTGGTACGGCGGCCCCACCCTGGAGGCTGGACTCGGCTATTGTCCCCCACCCGCCGGCCCCGAAACCAGCCGGGCCCTGCCCCGTTCCCGTTCGACGGCCTCCAGGAGGATCCCCTCCAGGAGCCCCCCGTCGCTCACCCGGAACCCCGCCGCGCCGTACCGGTCGAGGAAGGTCTCGAGGAGCGAAAGGCCGGGCAGGATCACGTCCTCCCGGCCCGGTTCCACGCTCGGGAGCGCCGCCCGCTCGGCCCGGGTCATGGCCCAAAACCGCTCGGCCACCTGGGCCAACGCCTCCCGCGGCACCCACCGGCCCGACAGGGCCCGGGTGTCCCGGATCGCAAGGCCGAACGCCTCGGCCGCCACGGTAAGCGGGGTGCCGGCCGTGGCCACCACCTCGGCCCGACCGGCGCCGAGCTCCCGGGTCCACCGCGGGTCCGCGAGCCGGTCCGGCAGGCCGTCCCACGCCCCGGCGGCGCGCCGGGTCAAGGTGGCCCGCTCCCGGGGCGCCGGGGGGTCCGACCACGCCCCGGCCTCCCAGAGCGACACCACCCCCACGGGAAGGCTCGCCGCGGCCACCGGCCGGCCGCCGCCCTCCCAGGCCGCGACCTCGGTCGAGCCGCCCCCGATGTCGAGAAACAGCCCGGCGGGAGGGGGCGGTTCCAGGAGCCCCAGCGCGCCCCGAAGGGACAGCCGCGCCTCCTCCTCGCCCGACACGATCCGCACCGGCCCGCCCAGGATCTCCCCGGCCCGCCTCGCAAACGCCGGCCCGTCGGCCGCGTTTCGGCCCGCGGCGGCCAAGGCGCCCACGCGGTACAGGGCTCCGTAGGCGTCCATCTCGGCCCGAAACACTTCCAGGAGCCGCTCGGCCCGGGCCCGGGCCTCGGGCCGGAACGTCCCCCCCGGCCGAAGCCCCTCGGCCAGGCGGACCACCCGCTGGCGAAGGGGGCCGGGCCGAAGCTCACCGGGGGCCGTCTCCTCGGCCAGGAGGAGCCGGAAGGTGTTGGAGCCGAGGTCCACCGAGGCCCAGCGGGTCACGGCCGGGGGCAGACCCATCGGTCGGCGGGGGCGGCCAGCCGCTGGGCCGTCTCGGCCATCTCCGCGTAGCCCGGCCGGCCCATGAGGGCGAAGGTGAGGCGCTTGCCGAGCTCCACCCCGGGCTGGTCAAGCGGGTTCACCCCCAGGACCTCCCCGGTGAACACCGTGGCCACCTCGAGCAGATAGAGGATCTGCCCCAGGGTGCCCGGGTCCACCCGGGGCAGGAAGAACGTGAGGTTGGGGCGGCCGTTTTCGGCGAGCGCCGCCTCGGTGGCCCGCTTCTCGGCCCGCAGGAGCTCCCCGAGGGAGCGCCCGGCCAGGTACGCCACCTCGTCGGCCCCCTGGGGAAGCGGCGGGCACCCCAGATTGCGTCTGCCCTCGCCCACCTCGAGAAAGGTGACCACCTTGTCGTGGGGCCCCTCCATGTAGAGCTGCACCTGGCTGTGCTGGTCGGTGGTGCCCAGGGCCTTCACCGGCGTCGGCCCCACGAACACCTCCCGGCCGTCGGTGGATAGCCGCTTGCCCAGGCTTTCGGCCCAGAGCTGCCGGAACCAGTCGGCCACGTCCCGCAGCGCGTCGCTGTAGGGCATCATCACGTGCACCGGTCGGCCCCGGCGGTAGAAAAGCGCGTGCACCAGCCCGAACAGGTAGGCCGGGTTGTCCCAGGGGTCGGGCCGGGTGGCCACGGGCTCGGCCGCGGCCGCGCCGTCGAGGAGCCCCTCCACGTCCACGCCCGCGCAGGCCAGGGGAAAAAGCCCCACGGGGGTCAAGACCGAGAACCTGCCGCCCACGTTGGGCGGCACGTCCAGGGCGGCCACCCCCTCCCGCCGGGCGTACTGCCGGAGGAACCCCTTTTCCGGGTCGGTGGTGACGACGAGGCGGTCGCGCGCGCCCTCGGAGCCCACGGCCCCCGCGAGCCACGCATGGACCGCCAGGAACTGGGCCAGGGTCTCGGCGGTGCCGCCCGACTTCGAGATCACATTCACCGCGGTCTCCCGGGGGTCGAGCCAGTCCAGGAGGTCCGCGATGGTCTCGGGGTCCACGTTGTCGCACACGAACAGCCGCATGCCGCCCCGCCGCTCCGGCGGCAGGTGGTTGTGGAGCGCCGAACCGAGGGCCCGGTGCACGGCCAGGGTGCCCAGGGCGCTTCCGCCGATGCCCAGCACCAGCAGGTTCTGGTACGCGCCCCGGAACCGGCCGGCGAGCTCCAGGCTCTCCCGCAACCCGGGCCGATCGAGGGGGAGGTCGTAGAACCCCATCTCCCCCGAGCGCCGGCGGGCCCCCAGGCGCTCGTGGGCCCGGGCGGCCTCGGGGAACGCGGCCTCGATCTCCCCGGGCGCAAGCCCTTGGGGTCCGATGCGTTCGGCGAGCACGTTGGCGTAGCGGAGGGTGACAAGGTCGGCCATGGGTTGGTCCTTTCCTGGTGCTTCGCGCTGGGCTGCTGGTCCGTTTGGCGGCAAGCCCCCCCGACTCTCGCAAAGACGCGTGTTCCGCGCCGAAAGAGCGGCTGCCGTGTCAGGGACCAGACTTCAGAGGACAGATGTCAGGGAACCCCCGTCCTCTGTCGTCTGTCCTCTGGCTCCTGACATGGGAGCCGGGATTCACCTCGCCCGGGGGCGGGCGCGCCCCGGAAACCTCCGGGTCACCCGCCGCCCGGGCCGGGTGCCCGAAACTCCTCGGGGGCGTACAGCCTTCGGTTTTCGAACACCTCGAGGGCGGCAACCACCCGCCGAAGGTCGGGACGGGTCGCGTCGAGCATCACGTGGGTGAGCCCCGCCCCCGCCGCCGCGGCCAGGAACACCCCCTGGAGCCATCCGGTGCCCCGCCCCCCCGCGGCGCCCGTGGTCAGGTTGGAGAGCCCGACGATCGTGGCCACCGGCTCCCCGAACACCTCGGGCAATCTCCGGAGAACCTCGAGGAGCGCCGCGTTGTAGGCCTGCCCGTCCTGCCACCCCAGGGGCACGAGCACCGGGTCGATCCAGATCCGCTGGAGGGGAACCCCGGCCTCCTGGCACCGGCCCACGAGCTCGGCGGCCAACGCCAGGCGCTCGTCGGCCTCCCGCGGCACCCCCGAGCCCATGCAGAACACCACCAACTCGGCCCCGAGGCGCGCCGCCAGTTCCGGGATCCCGTCCCGCCCCGGGTCGGCGGAGTAACCGTTCAGAACGACGGGCCCCTCCCATCGCTCCGCCAGCCAGGCCATGGGCTCGGGCCGCGCCGCGTCGGCCACCAAGCCTCCGGCCCACACGCCCTCCAGGCTCCCCACCACGAAGGCCACATCGTCCCGGGTGGCCGACCGGCCCAGGTTCACGTCGAGGTAGGCCGCCCCCGCCTCGACCGCGGCCCGCGCCAGCCGTTGCAGGGGTTCGGGGTCGCGGCGGGCCACGGCCCGGGCCACCTCCGGATGGGCCACGGTGAGGTTCTCGGCCACCACGATCACCGCCGGCCCTCCCCCCGTCCGGCCGGGGCACGGGCCCCATCCCCGGGTTGCGCGTGGGCGGCGATTCTCGCCCGCCAGTCGTCCGCGACCCGGTTCCGCTCGGCCCAGGCGGCCCGCAGGCCGTTCACCCCCCGGGGCCCGGCGGTCCATGCGGTGGCCAGGCCCGCCGCGGCCAAAAGCACGCCGAGCACTAGGTCGAGGGGCAGGCGGCCCCTTCGCCGGGCCGGCGCAGGGGCGACCGCCTTCCCCGTGCCCGCGGGTTGAACGACGCCGCGTTCCAGCAGTTCCGCGAGGGCCTGCATCCCCCGGAACTCCCCGAGCCGCGCCCGGTCCACCACCTCCCGAACCGTGGCCACCCCGTCCACCAGGGCGAGCACCTTGAGGGCGGCCGCGTCCACGTCTTCCGGAAGGGGACTGCCGGCCTTCCGGGACAGCACGATCCGGTCCGACGGCAGGACCTTTCTTACCCGGGGCCATTCGTCGACCTGGCGGAACCCCTCCATGAGGAGCTCCCCCACGTCGATCAACTCGCTGACCCCCTCCTCCACCTCCACCGGTTCCTCCCGGAACCGGAACTCGCCGCGTTTGAGGGCGAGAAGCCCGTACACCGTTTCCCGGTGCTGAAGGCCCAGCACCTCCCGGAACTCTCCGAGCCGGAGCACCCCCATGGAGACCAGGATGTCCCCGAGCCGGCGAAGGCTTTGGCGCTGGCGCTCGAGGGCGAGCCCGAGCTGGGCCGGGGTGATGAGGCCGGCCCGCACCAACCGGGCCCCGATCAACTCCGCCGGGCTCCGCCGGTCGGGCCACGCCTCCACGAGGCGCCCCTCTCGAAAACGCAACCGCGCGACGCCGTCGGCGGTTTCGATCTCGAGGGTTCCCGTCTTTCCCTGGTGGGAAACGAGTTGCAGCAGTTCGGAAAGGTTGAAGGTCTCCAGGTTTCCGCGGAGGCTCATCCCGTCCCCCTCCGGCCCAGGGCCCGCAAGAGCGACCACGCGTGAAGAAACGCCAGCAACCCGGCGGCGGCCCACCACGCCCGGGGCTCGGTCCACCAGGGCCAGAGCGGCACCGGGACCCAGGCCGTTCCCAGGGCCCCCACCGCGCCGACCCACAGCACCCCGGCGGCCGCGGCTCTTCCTCCCCCGCGTGCGAGGAATCTGCCCCACCCGGGAAGGAGCGCGTTTCCGATCCGGGTTCCCACTTCCAGCCTTCGCCGCCACCGGTGCCGACGATCCCGGATCCGCTCGGCCTCGGCCGGGTCGGGAGCCTCGGCCCGATCGAGGGACCAGCAGGCGGCGCAAAGATCGGTTCCCTTCACCCGGTAGCCGCACCGGGGGCAGATCACCACCCCGCACCCGGGGCACAGCCGGCTCCGCCGGTCCCGGGCCAACCGGCCCGCCGCGATGGCCAGGAGGAACCCCACAAGGCCAGCCCCCCAGACCGGCACCGCCCTCCAGGGCCACACGAACCAGCCCACCACCGGCCCGGCCCATCCGGGCACGGGGGCGGGGCGAAGAAGCGGTCCCCAGATCCACCCCGGCGGCACCGGCACCGCGGCGGGCACGCCGTCACCCCGTCCCGGCTGCTGCCGGGTCTCAAAGCGTTCCACGGCGGAAGCGTCCACGGACCGGGCTTTCTGGAGCGCCTCGTCGGCACCCCGCAACTCGAGCCGCGCCAGCCGAGCCAGGTGGAGGTTGTACCAGGCCACTGGATCGTCCGGACGGAGGGTGGCCGCCGCCTCGTAGTGGGCCTCGGCCTCCTGGTACCGCCTCCCGAGATAGGCGGCGTTTCCCAGGGCCACGCGCCAAAACGCGGGGTTGTCCCCCCGGGCCAGGGCCTCTTCCGCCACCCGCTTCGCCTCGCCCCAGTCCCCGCGGCGCTGGGCGAGAGCGTACCGCACCACCGGATCGGCGCCGGACCCGGGCCCGAACGCCCCCGGTTTGGCCCCCGTCCGGACCAGGTAGCGGTGCCACGCCTGGGACGAGAGTTGAGGGTCGAACGCCCCCAGCCTGAGGGACAACGGTAGGGAAAACGCGGCAAGGAACGCCACGGCGAGGACGATCCGTCCCCGGGAGGGCAGGTAGGGCACCAGAGCCGCCGCCAGCGCCCCCAACGCGGCACCGGGGCCGAACCCGGCCAGCCAGGCCGCACCCGCCAGGAACACGCCCACCCCTCCGGGGGTCCACCGGCGGTACCGCCACGGGAACGCGTCGGCGTAGTCGTGGAGGAGCAGGCGGCCCCGGGCGACCACCCCCCACAGGACGAAGGCGGTGAGGGCAGCCCAGCCCGCCAGCCCGATCCCCACGGCCGTCCGGGCGGCCAACTGTCCCAAAACCCAAGGGTCCGAGACGACCGCGCCCAGGCCCGCCAGGCCGTGGCGCACCCGGTCCGCCCAGGCGGTCTCCGGGCGGGTCGCCAGAACCCACCGGGCCCTTGGGTCGCCGGGAGCCGCTTGCACGGCCAACTCGGCCCAGACCGGGGCCTCCTCGGCGGTCTGCGCCCGCCGGGCCTTCTCCAGAAACCGCAACTCGAGCGGCACCAGGTCCGAAGCCAGTTGCTCCGCCCGAAGCCGCTCCATCCAGGCCCGAAGCCGCGCACGGGCCTCCGGGGACCGGCCGGCGTCCTCCCACCCCGGAGGAAGCGCTGCCGCGCTGCCGGCCACGAGGAGCACCAGGCCCACCAGGGCCGCTACCCGCCGAATGACCGCCCCCTTTCCCTCGCGGCCGCCCCACGGCGCTCGCGGCGGTCACGCCCCACGGTTGGCCCTCACGAACTTCCACTTGAGATCGGCGGTCACCGTCTCGAGAAGCCGGTCCTCGTCCGCCGTGAGATTCCCCCGGGTCTTCTCCCGCAGGAGGTCCAGGATGTCGATCGTGTGCCGAGCCTGCTCCAAGTCCTTTTGGAGGCCGCCGGTTGCGGGGTCGGGCACCTCACCCAGATGCACCAGGGCCATCTGGGCCAGGCCCACCACGAAACCCGTGAAGTCCACGGGCGGCAGGGGGGTCTGCCGCGTCCGCTCCGAGGACTCGGCGGGCCGGGGCTCCTCCTGGACCCCTTCCCCGTCCGGCCGGACCTTCCTTCGGT
This sequence comes from Deferrisoma palaeochoriense, assembly GCF_054656955.1. Classification (NCBI taxonomy): domain Bacteria; kingdom Pseudomonadati; phylum Thermodesulfobacteriota; class Deferrisomatia; order Deferrisomatales; family Deferrisomataceae; genus Deferrisoma; species Deferrisoma palaeochoriense. The sequence goes on along the minus strand of NZ_BAAHXI010000029.1, from coordinate 16,758 downwards.
CGCGCACGGTGAACCCACGCTCCTCGGTCATGGTCCATACTCCTTTTCGGCTGGGAAGCTGGGAGGCTGGGAAGCGGAAACTCTGCCCCGCCCCCCGGCGCATCGCCTCCGCCCTGGGTCCTCACCGGCTCCTGCGAGCGCTGCCGCCCCCCGGAGCGCTCATGCCGGGAACACCTCCTGGAGCCGAGGCAGGAACTCCCGCACAAACTCCTCCATCCTACGGGCCACGGCGTCGGGGTCTCCCCCCTTGGGCACCGTGGCGATGAACCGCACGAGCGCGCCGTCGTTTCGCTTGCGGAAGATCGAGTCCACCACGAGCCACACCTTGGCCCAGTACTCGTTCGTGATGTTCCTCCCGCGGCTCTGGTACCAGTACAGCACCACCTGGCGCTCATCGCCCTTCTGGATCACCACCCGGTTCGCCCGGGTGGCGCCGCCGTTCACCCCCGGGGTCTCGAAGGTCACGACCCGGGCCTCCACGGGCCGCCACCCGGCGCCGGGCAGGCAGTGGCGGGGCGAATGGATCTGGTCGCCCTCGGCCTGTCGCTCGTAATACCCCACGTACACCGACACCGCGGCCCCGTCGGGCGCCCGGTAGGTGCGCAGGAGGTAGTCCTCCACGCCCACCACTTGCACGATCCGTTCCTCGAGGCTCGACGGCACCCCCTTCCACGCCCCGATCTCCAGGGGCACGCTGGCCAGGGGCCGCCGGAGCGGCACGGCCTCGACGTCGCTCAGGAACCGGGTGTACCCGGCCGTAGCCAGGATCAGGGCCACCAGAACCAGCGTTCTCCGGTGCATGGGTTCCTCATCCGTCCTGTGGTCGGGGGCCGATGCGGTTCAGCACCCACCCGGTGGCGAACAGCAGCACGAAGGCCACCACGAACACGAGCCAGCCGGAGAACGTGTGGAAGAACCCCTCGGCCGCCTTGGGGCTCACGTAGTGGGTCAGCAGCCCGGTGCCGGTCACCCGGAACGCGTTGGCGGCCACGGCGATGGGCACGGCCGAGAACACCAGGAGCACCCGGCGCCACGCGCCGCGGCCCATAAAGTAAGCGTAGACCACGCTGAGCGCCAGGAGGCTCACGAGGCTCCGGATCCCGCTGCAGGCGTCGGCCACCTCGAGGGTCTGGGAGGCCAGGTGGATGACGTTGCCCTCCCGAAACACGGGAACCCCCAGCCAGAACAGGGTCTCCGTGGCCACCCGGGCGGCCAGGAGTTTGAGGGGAAACGCGACGGAATCGTACACCAGGTACGGAAGGGGAACCATGAAGAGGAGGAACGCCAGCGGAAAAAGGGCCTTGCGGAACACGCCCCAGCCCCAAAGCCACAGCGTCGACCCCATGAGGAGGAACACCAGGCTCGAACGCTGGAGGAACAGCTCGGCCCCGGCCCGGCCGAGCACGTAGAGGGCGAGGCTTCCGAGGCACAGCGCGAGCCCGGCCCAGGAGCCCCGCGCCCGCCGGGCGGCCTCGGCCAACTCCCGCCGGCGGTCCCACAGGAGGTACAGGCTCACGGCTGGCACCAGGAACCCGTGGGAGTAGTTCTCGTCGATGCGCCAGTCCTGCACCATCGGCGGCACCACGGCGGCATAGAGCACGGCCACCGCGCCGAGTACCACCACGAGATCCAAAGCCGAGGGCGCCGATCGAGAGCGGGCCATCCGTAGCTCCTCAAACGGCCGGAAGCGGCCGTTCTCCGAAGGGAAACGAAGCACCGCCCCGAGGGTACCGATAGCAGACAAACGCCGTCAAGGAATCGGCCTCGGAGGGCTCGTGAGCGGGCTCACGCGGCCTTCTGGCCCGCTGGGGTGCCCGAGATCCAGCGGACCACGGGCGAGGCCACGTACGCGACGGCCGCGAGGAAGGCGATCCACAGGGGGGCCGTGTACTCGTCGGTGCGTACCCCCTGGGCGAGAAGCAGGAGGAAGAAGGCCAAAAAGGCCACCCGGGCGATGCGCGGGATCCGGGGGAGCACGGCCCGGCCGAAGTGGGCGTAGGGGACCCTCGACACCATGAGGGCCGCGCTCACGAGCACGATCAGCGCCTTGGCCAGGTCGCCGGGCACCAGCAGGCACCCGCTTCCCACCAGGAGCGCCCCGCCCGGGCTCGGTAACCCGCTGAACTCGTGGACCCCGCCGGCGACACCGGCCTTTCGCTTCTCCACCACGAACCGGATCAGGCGGTACACGGTGGCGGCCAGATGCACGAACCCCAGCGCCGCCCCGAGCCAGAACCGGTCGAACGCCGTGGCCACGATGAGCCCCACCGTGACCCCGAAACTCGTCCCGTCGGCCACGTCGTCGAAGATCTCCCCCCGGGGCGTGGACCCCCACTTCTCCGCGGCGCGCCCATCGAACAGGTCGAGGAACTGCCCCAGGAACACCAGACCGAAGGCATACACCGGATCGCGGCCGGTCACCACGACCCAGATGCCCCCCAAGCCGCAGACCAGATTCAGCAGGCTCAGGATGTTCGCGTACCAGTAGTTGGGAATGACCTTGAACGCCCACGAGCAAAACGCGAGGGCCGTGCAGATGACCAGGAGCGGCCGGATCGTGCGGTGGAGCGGCAGGGGCCCGTAGATCCACTCGATCCCGGTCACCGCCAGGAGCACCACGATGAGGAACGTCTTGGCCTTCCCGAAGAGATTGGCCGATTTTTCCTTGAGGAAACGCCGGGACGCCTGCCCCAGGAGGTCGAATCCCAGGAGCACCCCCACGAGCCACGGATCGTACACGCCCTTCCAGGCGAAATAGACGAGGAGCGGGGCGTACATGAGCTTGTCCGACAGGGGGTCGATGGTGGCGCCCCGCGGGCTTGAAAGGCCGGTGCGGCGGGCGATGTCGCCGTCGGTGAGATCGGTGATCATCCAGAACGCAAAAAACAAGAATGCGGCCCGGGGCCACCCCAGCTCGAGGAGCCCCACCGTCACGAACCCCATCGGGTAGCGCAACCGGCTGATATTGTTGGGCCACAGCACCCGGTTACGCCGCACGAAATCGCGCTGGGCCGGCGTGCGGACGAACCGGTACACCAAGAACCGCTCCACCGCGAACAGCGCGAGAACCGGCAGCACCAACTCGATCAGGATTCTGTCGTACGGGGGCATGGGAGTTCCACGTGACTGCGGTCCACGGTCGCCGGTCCTGCGGTCTTCGGTCCCTTGATCCGGGCCGTGGCGGCCCACCACCTGGCCGACGACCGACGACCGACGACCAACGACCAACGACCGAATTTAGTAAGGCTACCGGGATCCGGCGTGCGATTCCAGGGGCGCGGTGCGGTGGAGGGCTTCCGGGGGGTGTGGGAGGGAGCCCAAAGGGGGTATCGGAGCGGGACAAACGGGATGGCGCCAAAGGGGCACGGGGAAGAGGCCGCAGAGCAACCGGCGCCCCAGGAAGGCAACCGGCGGCCGCCCCCCATCCCCACGGGTTGAGCCTTCCAGCCATCCGGCTTTCGAGCCTGCAAGCTTCCCAGCTTTCCAGCCTTCCAGCCTTCCAGCCTCTACAACACCCGGGTCCACCCGGCCTGCTGGGACTCGGCCGGCGCGGCCTCGTCCTCCGCCGGGGTCGGGGCGGCAGGGGCCGCGGCGTGGGCCTCGATGCGGTTTCGGCCCCGGGCCTTCGCGAGATAGAGGGCCCGGTCGGCCCGCTGGATGAGCCCCCTCAGGTCCCGGGCGTCCTCGGGGAACGCGGCCACCCCCATCGAGATGGTGAGCTTGCCCCCGGGCTGGCGCTCCTCGCCGGGAAAGTAGAACGCCTCCACCTCCTTGCGGATCCGCTCGCCGATCTCCACGGCCTCGCGCTTTCGGGTCTCGGGCAGGATGATCGCGAACTCCTCGCCCCCGAACCGGCTCACCACGTCGATGGCCCGCACGCTGGCCCGGAGGATCCGCCCCAGGAGCACCAGGGCCTTGTCGCCGGCCGGGTGGCCGTTGGTGTCGTTGTAGTGCTTGAAGTGGTCGATGTCGATCAGGATGAGGCTCAGGGGGTGGCTGTGGCGCGACGCCCGGTCCAGCTCCTGGGCCAGCCGCTCCTGGAAGTAGCGGCGGTTCAGGAGCCCCGTGAGCCCGTCGGTGATCGAGAGCCTCCGGAGCTCCTTCGATTGGGCCCAGTAGGTGGACCGCTCGATGGCCAACGTGGCCTGGGCCAGCACGGTTTCCAGCACGTCCAGGTCCTGGGGCTCGAAGGGCTCTCCCGTGGCCTTGTCCGAGAGGTTCAGCACCCCCACCGTGTGGCCGTTCTTCCGGATCGGCAGGCACAGGAAGCTTCGGGTGTCGAACCGGGGCCGGTTCTTCCGGCGGAACCGCGGGTCGAGCTCGATGTCGTGGACGATGATGGGCTCGCCGGTGGCGAACACCCTGCCGGCGATCCCCTCCCCGGCCCGGAGCCGCAGCCGCTCGGCCACCTTCTCGGCCATGCCCACGGCCGCCCGCACCCGCAGGGCCCCGTTTCCGGCCTCGGGCACCATGAGGCTCCCTTTGCGGGCCCCGGTGAGCTTTCGGGCCTCGTCGAGGATGACCCGGAAAAGCTCCTCGGGGTCGAGGCTGCCCAGGAACCGCTGCGACAGGCTTCGCACGGCCGCCACCTGCTCGTGGCGGCGACGGGCGTCCTCCTGGAGCCTCCGGTTTTCCAGCACCACCCCGAGCTGCACCCCGAACCCCCGCAGCAGGGCGCTCTCGTCCGCGTCGAGCTCCCGGTTCACCACGGCCAGCACCAGGTCCACGCGGTCGCCGGTGCCCACGGGGAAGAGCGAAATCCGCTCCACGCTCTCGGGCAGCCCCAGGCGGGAGAGCTCGTGGGGGTCGTCCACCCGCACCGGCCGGCGGTGCTTCTCCAGGTCGGCCACGGGGGGGAGCTCCGTCGAGAGCGACCACGAAAGGAGCGCCTTTTCCAGCGGCCCCGACGCGGTCTGCACCCGGAACCGGCCTGCCCCGCCCTCGCGCACGAGCACCGCGGCGTTTTCCACCTCGAAGAGCACGCTCAGGGTCGAAAGGGCAAGCCCCCAGACCTCGATGGCGCTTCCCGCCTGCAGGAGGTCGGGCAGCAGGTCGAACAGCGTCACGGCCCGGGTTCGGTCGCGGTCGGCCCGGCGGCGCTCGGCATGCCCGCGCACCAGCGCCCCGAGGCACAGCCGGACCAGCGTGCCCCAGGCCTGGAGCTTCCGGGGTTCCACCTCGGCCCCCGCGTCCCCGGCGCCCAAAAGGACGATCTGCGGCAGGTCGGACGCGCCGGCCACCGGCCCGGCAAACACCAACCGGCCCGACGGGTCCCGGAACAGGATCGTGTCGTCCCCGCCGAGGGCCTGCTTCACGATCTTCCGGAGGAACCCCGGCCACCCCTTGGGATCCTGCCCCGGCACCTCGGGCAGCCCCAACTCCCGCAGGTCCCCGGCCACCACCCCGCCGGGAACGCACACCAGGGCCATTCGGACTCCGGCGGCCTCGGCAAAGGACCGGGCGAACCGCTCCCACTGGGCCGGAGAAAGAATTTTCCCAAGGTTGGGAAGCGACGCGGCATTCATGTGGCGATTTTGCCTCGCTTTTCGAAACCGCTCCAACCGGGCGGTCGGCGCACTGTAGTACCGCCCCGCGGCGGGGGTCAAGCGCGCGAAACCCGTTGATTCCCCTCGGGGAAGCCGCAGCGGGCCCCCGGCCCGCCCTCCGGTGGCGCCGTGGGCGAACCCCGCCCCAAGTGGGGATTTATGCAAACGCCGGTCCGGCCGCCGGCCGAAAAAAATTTCGCAACCGCCTAAAGTCGATGCCTCACGCGGACGAAAAGAAAGACAAAGCGTCGGATCGAGGTTGACCCAACCCGACGCGAACCCCTCTTGGCCGGGGCACGGTTTCCCTCCTTTCCCGTGCTCCGGCGATTTTTTGCTCCGCCGCGCCGCGGCCGCCGTCTTACCCGTCCCCCTCCGACACCACCCGCCCTCGCACGCACCGGCCCCGGTGGGCCCGGGTGGGGTAGCGCCGGCAGACCTCGGGCTTGGTGTCATGGATGCGGCAGCGGGCCTCCTCGGGGCCGGTGCGCACCAGAAACGGGCAGTCGTCCAGGCGTTCCCCCGTGGCCGGGTCGTACCAGATCTCCTGGTCCGGCCCCATCCGGGCCAGCAGATCGGCCCGCCCCTCCCGGTTCCAGCGTTCGAGGTCCCCGTCGGTGGCCCGCAACCGATGGCCGTAGAGGTCGCAGCAGATGCCGCAGCGCAGGCACCCCGCCTCGGGCTGGAGCCCTCGGCGGCTCGGTCGGATTCGCTCCCAAAGGATTCGGATCACGGCGAGGTCGGCTCGGGGGCTGGAGAGGGGGCCTCCGGCGGCCGGTTGAGGGCCTTCGGGGTTTCCGTCATGCTACGCGTTCCTCCGTGAACCTGACCGCCGAGGCGCAAATCCAAACTGCCATGCGCCTCCCCGCCGGACGTCGTGGCGGCTCGGCGGCGAGGCGGCTCAACTGCGGTGAATTGTGAAGTCGTAAATCGTGAATCGTTTGGCCGCTCGGCGCCCCGCGCGACCTACAGCCCTTCGGCCCCTCCCGAATCCCGCCTTCCGGAAGCTGGTCTCCGATACGCGGACCCCCGGCCCGGATCGCGCCTTGGAAGACTCGTAGGACAGGGGGGCGCGGCCTGACACGGGCGTCACCATGCTGCGTCTAAGGCCCCCCAGGGGTCCAGGGGAGATGCCGTGCCGAAGCCAAACGAAGCGAGGGGCGCTTCCCAAGGCGGAAAGCGCCCCTCGCTTCGATCGTTCCCCCGCTCGCCCCCGTCTCGATCAGGACGCGGGTTCCTCCTCGTTCTTCCCCTTCTTCCCCCGCCGCCGGGTCACCCCGGCGATCCCGAGAAGCCCGGTGCCCAGGAGCACCATGGTGCCGGGCTCGGGAACCACCCCCCCCGGCCCGCCGCCACCCCCCCCGCCAACATCCGTGGCACCGACCCAGGTGCTCTCGCCCCCCGCCAAACTTTGAATCTTGACAGCGGAGTAATACTGGGTGGTTCCACCAAAACCGTCACTGCTCAGGAACTTGAACGAATCCGCCCCAAACGTACCCGCCCCCGAGTACGTGATGTCGTACACGAGAAGCTCCCCGGCCGACAGCCGATTCCCCGGAGGGGGAAGATCAAACGTGAGATCGTAAAAACCTCCGGAGCCGTCTGCTTTAGTCGTATTCGTGCCCACTCCGATGTCCACATTCCCGACGGTACCCGGATCCGAGGCCGCTCTCGCAAAGGAGAAGTTGCTGGGGTCCAACTGGAGCCCTTCGTCAAGGTTGAAGTACCACCGCGTGGCATCTTCATCCCCCACCAAATCGTGGGCGCTCATGGTGATGCGCACCTGGTTGGCTGCGATGTCTTCCACTGTGGCCGTCAACCACGGGGGCGTTCCCCCTGGCGAAGGTTTGCCCGAAAAGACGGTGTCCATCTCAAAGGTCACGACGCCGGCGTGGGCACTCGAGAAACCAGCGAACACGGCGCCCACCAGTGCCACGGTCCAGGCGAAACGTAATGGTGTTCTCATGTCTAACCTCTCTCCCTAGAGGGCCACATTCGTGAGCAGCGTGCCCTGCGATCACCCGTTGAAGTTATCTCGGCGCGTTTAATATGCACTTTCTGTGCCAATACCCCGTCATGACCACACCACACGAAGACGAACAGAATCGTGTGTATTTTCAACATGTTCTGACTGCCCCCGCCAACCGCGGGCTTCTTCCAGGCCCGGACACGGTCCGCGGTCCGTTACCCAAAAGTGGAAAACCTTTTCACCCCCCTCCGCCCCCGTTCCCCTCCATTCTCTCCCGCAAGGCCTCAACCTTTGCCTCCAGAGCCTCGGCACCCGGCAGGGGCTTCAGCCGGTTCAAGACGGAGCGCGCCTCGTCCCGGCGGCCCAGGGACACCAGATTCTGCGCCCTATGGAGAAGCACCTCGGGATCCTCTGGGGCTTTGGCCGCCGCGAACCGCAAGACCGGCTCTGCCTCCTCGTGCAGTCCCGCGGTTTCCAACGCCCAGCCCAGGGTATCGGCCACCCGAGGATCTCCCGGGGCTCCGGCCACCGCGAGTCTGGCCAAGGCCAGCGCTTCCTCGGTGCGTCCAAGGGTTAGATAGAGGTTCGCCAGGTTGTTGGCCGTGTAGGGCTCTCCCGGCACCCGGTCCAAAAACTCCCGGTACACCGCTTCCGCCTCTTCCACCCGGCCCTGCCGGAGCAAAAGGGCCGCCAGATCGTTATACGCGTGGGGTTGATACGGATTCAGGTTGATCGCTTCCCGAAACTCGACCGAAGCTTTCGCAAGATCTCCCTGCGCGGCAATGATCTTCGCCTTCATGTACCGGGTAGACCAGTAGTTGGGCTCCAGGAAAAGGCTTCGGTCGATCTTCGAGGCCGCCTCTTCGAGTTTCCCCTCTTCGTAGTACAGGGTGGCGAGATAGTTCAAAACGATGGGGACCTCTCCCTGGAGCCGCAGGTAGTCCTCTACCTCCCTGATACGTTCTCGCAGCGGCGAGCCCAGTTCCTTCATCACCGCAAGCTGGGCGAGGAGAGGCTCCCAGCCCTCCGGGTTTCGGCTTCGGGCCTCCCGGTACCACTCGAGCGCTCTGCGCGCTCGACCCTTTGCACGCTCCAAGTCCCCCTGCAGTTTCGCCACCCGGTCGTTCTGGGGCAACGCCTGGTCCAGTTCCCTCAGTTCGCGCGCCGCGGCCTCAAGTTCCCCCGCGGCAAGGAAGATCTCCGTCCGCAGGAACCGGACCCGCGGCAGGGTGAGCAGCCTTTCCGGAAGCACCCCCAGAACCTTGTCGGCCGCTTCCGGGGCTCCTGCATCCAGGAGCAACTCGGCATAATCGAACCGGGCAAACGGGTGGCTCGGGACCCTTTGGAGCACCCGCTCGAACTCGGCTCTCGCGGCGGCCCAACGGCGCTGGCCGGCCAGGGCCTTCGCGAAAAGGTAGTGGGTCTCGACGGTCATGTCGCCCCGTGCTATCAGTTTTTGCAGGGCGTCCGCCGCCCACCGGTGGCGCCCGGAAACCAGGTGCATCTTGGCTTCGAGCAAAAGGGCCGTACGGCCTCCGGCCTCTAGCTTTGCCGCCGCCTCCAGATACTTCCGCGCCTCGTCGGGCCGACCGGTGGTGATGAGAACATCGGCAAGGATTGCGCTTAGCCTCGGGTCGCCCGGTTTCACCTTCAGCGCGTCGTTCAATACCGAACCTGCTCGGTCCAACTCGCCGGTCCGCAGGAGCACGCGCGCCAACGCGACGGTGAGCTCCCTCCACGCCTCGCTGCTCGGAGCTCTCGCTGAACGCCTTTGTTCGAGATACGACGCCGCATCCGCCGGCTTGCCCGACCGCTCCAGGAGTTGGGCCCACACGCGGTCCACCCAGACCGCTTCGGGTGACTTGGAGCGTTCGGCGTCAAGCAGTTCTTTCGCCTCCTCCGTTTTCCCGCTTTCGACGAGAAGCGATACCAACGTCTCGAGAAGCTTCGGGGAGTCGGGATATCGGCGCAGCCCCTCCCGGCACACCTCCAACCCTGCGGCCGCTCCTTCCCGCCACGCCAGGTAGGCCGCCGCGGCCCGGAAGGTATCTTCGTCCGCCTCGGGGGAGTCGGTCGCGGCAAGCCACGCCCGAACGGCGTCCTCCACCCGCCCCGACCCGCTCAGTGCCTCGGCCTTGAATCGGAGTCCTCTGGCGCTTAGGGGAGCGGCTTTCAAAGCCGTTTCCGCCCGTTCGAGGGCCTCCTCGTAGTTTCCGGCCGAAAGCAAGAGTTCCGCTAGATCCAGGTTTGCCCCAATGTGACCCGCATTCGCATCGAGAACCCGTGCCAGCGTCTTTCGGTACTCGCCCGGGCGTCCCAGCACATCCAAACACCGGGCGAGGCCGTAGAGGCTGTCAGGGTCGTTGGGGAGTTCCTGGAGGGCGGCCTGGTACTCGATGCTGGCCTCGCGCACCTTGCCCTCGGACAGGTAGGCGTCGGCCCGCTGCCGGTGCATGGCGGCCTTCTCGGCCGGGCCCTTGCCGCAGGCCCCGAGGCCGAGCGTCAGAACGAGGAGGAGGGCCGCGAGGACGGAGGTTGTTCGAATCATGGGTTCCGATCGATATCGAGGGGCCCCCGTGGCGCGGGGGGAATTCGGGCAAGATTGGGCTCACCAGGGGCGCCGGTGCGGTGCCGTGGCATCCGGCACGGCGCCCCCCGGTGGCGGTCGGGGTTCATGCAACTGGGGTGCCGGGGGCGCCCGGACGTGCGGATATTCGGCCGTGGGGGCCCGATCGCGCGGCCATGAGGCCAGGCGGTCGGGCGGGGAAAACATTTTCCCTCCCCCGGAGCCGGGCCGGAATGGGAAATGGATTACCCACTCCTGTGGCAGCAGCTTCCCTTCGGGGCCCCCCTTGGCCCCTCTCCCCCCGCCTCCCCTTCGGCAAGGCGGTTGATCAGGTGGGCCTGGTAGCCGGCGCCGAAGCCGTTGTCGATGTTGACCACGGTCACCCCCGACGCGCAGGAGTTGAGCATGGCCAGAAGCGCGGCGATGCCGCCGAAGCTCGCCCCGTAGCCCACGCTCGTGGGCACGGCGATCACGGGCACGGCCACGAGCCCGCCGATGACGGAGGGCAGGGCGCCCTCCATGCCGGCCACGGCCACCACACACCGGGCCTTCCGGAGCACCTCGCCGTGGGCCAGGAGCCGGTGGAGCCCGGCCACGCCCACGTCGTAGAGCCGCTCGACCCGGCTCCCGAAGGCCTCCAGGGTGAGCGCGGCCTCCTCGGCCACCGGGAGGTCCGAGGTGCCGGCGGCGGCCACGGCCACGAGGCCCACGGGCCGGGGCTTCTCCCGTTCCAGCAGGATCATGCGGGCCAGCCGGTCGTACCGGGCCTCGGGGAACCGCTGGCGCACGGCCTCGGCCGCGGCTTTCGAGGCCCGGGTGCAGAGCACGGTGGCCGACCGCTCGGCCAGCCGCTCGAAGATCCCGGCCACCTGGTCGGGGGTTTTTCCGGCGCCGTAGATCACCTCGGGCAGGCCCTTTCGGAGGGCCCGGTGGTGGTCCACCTTGGCGAACCCCAGGTCCTCGAAGGGAAGCGCCGAAAGCCGATCGAGCGCCTCGTCCACCGAGGTCTCGCCGGCCCGCAGGGCCTCGAGGAGCCGGCGCAGGGCCTCCCGGGTCACGGTTCCACCTCCCGCTCCTCCGGCCGCAGCACCTCGTTCATGGCCCCGGTCCGGTAGCCCTGGAGGTCCAGGGCTACGTAGGCGTACCCGGCCGCCTTGACGAGCCGGACGACCGCCTCCCGGAGCTCCCCGGCGACCCGGGCGAACTCGTCGGGCCCCACCTCGAGGCGGGCCACGTCGCCGTGGTGGCGCACCCGGAGCACCCGGAGCCCCAGGGCCCGCAGCCCCTCCTCGGCCCGGCCGACCCGGGCCACGGCCTCGCGGGTGATGGGGGTGCCGTAGGGGAACCGGGAGGAGAGACAGGCCATGGCCGGCTTGTCCCAGGTGGGGAGGCCCCGGGCCCGGGACAGCGAGCGGATGTCGGCCTTGGTGAGCCCGGCCTCGTCCAGGGGGCTTCGCACTCCGAGCTCCCGGGCGGCCCGCCGGCCCGGCCGGTGGTCGGAGCGGTCGTCGGCGTTGGTGCCGTCGGCCACCCAGGGAAGCCCCTCCTCGGCCGCCACCTCGAGGAGCTTTCCGAAGAGCTCCCGCTTGCAGTGGTAGCACCGGTCGGGGGGGTTTCGGACAAAGGCCGGCAGGTCGAGCTCCTCGCTCACGATGAACCGGTGCCGGCCCCCGAGGCGGCGGGCCAGGGCCTCGGCCTCGCGGCGCTCCCGCTCCAGGTAGGTCTCGGAAACGGCCGTGACCCCCAGGGCCCGCTCGCCCAGCACCTCGACGGCCGCGGCGAAGAGGTAGCTCGAGTCCACACCCCCCGAAAACCCGATCACCACCCCGCCCATCTCGCGCAGGAGGTCCCTGAGGCGCGCCTCCTTGTCGGCCAGGCGGCGAGGCGGCGCGGCGGCAAGGCGGCCCCCGGCCCCCCCTGCTGGCGTACCGGGGCCCTGGGACCCCGAGGCGCCCGGCCAATCATCCATCAAGTGGTTTCGCATCCAATCACGCCTAACGATTTGTTTTCCAAGCGTATTTGTATCACTCAAAGCCACCCGATACGGTTCCGCCCAGTCCCCAGTCCCCAGTCGCCAGCCGCGCCAGCCGCGCCAGCCGCGCTAGCCGCCCAGCCGCCTAGCCGCTAGAACACCTCCACCCGCACCCGGTCCTCGGCCAGGGGCTCGGCGAAGAGCCGAAGCCCCAGGGCCAGGGCCTGGATCTCGGCGGCGAGCTGGTCGGCCGTGCCGTAGTACACCAGGTCCTCGCCCCGCACCTGCTGGAGCCGGTAGGAGGTGCGGCGGAGCTCCTCCAGCACCGCCCGGGCCTTGAAGTCGAAGTCGCTCACCACCTCGAGCCGGATGCTCCGGGGCGCCTCGGGGAACCCGAGCTCCCGGAGCCGGGCCCGGAGCCGGCCCAGGTCCACGTCGCCCACGAGCCCCGCCCGGTACACGTCGCCCGTCCACACCCCCTGGCGGGCTTCCTCCCGGTAGAGCCCGTCGAACCCCAGGGCCGCGTAGAGCCGGGCCCACCGGCCGTCGCCGGCGAGCGGACTTTCGGGCACCCGCAGGCCCTCGCCGGGGCGGCCGGGATCCTCGGGGGACGGAAGCCGCACCCCCACGCTCGCCAGGGCGTCGCGGGCCAGGGCCACCTTGAGCCGATCGGCCACCACGGCCTCCACCCGCCGGGTCTCGGCCTCCCGGTCCCTGCGGCCGGCGGCGTCGGCGATCCAGCCCGTGGCGTCGTGGAGGCCGAACCGCGGCAACTCGGCCTCGACCCGGAAGCTCCCCCACTCCACCTCGCCGGCCGGCCCCCGGGAGCGAAGGAGCGTCACGAGCCGCCCCCGGAGCCCCTCGCCCCAGGCCCCGAGGGCCACGGTGCCCTCCTCCAACGCCCGGGAAAGCCGCTCCCGATCCCCCTCCCGGTACCCGCTCACCACGGCCGTGACCCGGCCGCTGGGGTCGGTCACCACGAGGAGCGGGATGAACCGGATGCCGAGGCCCTGGAGGATGGCGGCGTCCCGGTCCACCAGGTGGGCCACCCCGAGCTCGCCCCGGGCGGCCTCGTAGCGCCGCACGAACCCGGCGATCCGCTCGAGGGGGAGTCCCGAATCGGTGTTCACGGCCACCACGGTGAGGTCCTCGGCCGGGAACTCCCGCCGGATGGCCCTGAGGTCGTCGAGCTCCCGCACGCAGTCGCGGCAGTGGACCGACCAGAAGGAGAGCACCACGGCGCCCGGGCCGGTGATTTCCTTGAGGGTCACCGGGTTCCCGGCGAGATCCACCCCGGAAAGCGGCGGCAGCCGGTCGCCTACGCGCACCGCCGCGGGAAGGTCCTCCTGGGCCGGGGCGGCCGAGGCCAGAAGGAGGGCCACAAGCGCCGCCGCGATCCGGCTCATTTCAGCTCCTCGTCGTCGATGAGGTAGATGATCCGGTCCTTGACCTCGCTTCGGCTCTTGAGGCTCAGGTAGTACACCCGGTTCCCCACCAGGGCCCAGGCCGCATCCCCCGAGGCCGAGATGGACACCGCCGGCCCGGCCGGCTCCGGCAGGGTGTAGGCCACGGGCGCCTCGGGCCGCACCAGGTTCGCCAGGAGAAGCGCCCCCACGGCCCCCAGCCCCACACCGAACAAAAACTCCTTGCGGCTCATGGCTTCGCCTCCTTTCCCGGCCCCGCGGCCGGGTCACAGGATCCGCACGTGGTGGTTCCCGTACGTCCGCTGGGACGCCGGGAGGCCAGGACGCTACAATCCCTCGTGGTTCTAGCGCCGCCTCGCATCCCAACCCGGGGGAGCGGCCTTCTGGCCGCAATTCTTAAGGACTTTCCGTCCCCTCCCGCCCCCATAGCCGTCCCAGTTCCCTACCCCCTCCACACGGCCGGCTCGAACTCCAGGGTGGCGAAGTAGTCGGCCGGGGTTTCGGCCCGGCGGATCCGCTCCACCGCGCCGTCGGCCCGGAGCAGGAGCTCCTGGGGCCGGAGCCGGCCGTTGTAGTTGAACCCCATGGCGTGGCCGTGGGCGCCGGTGTCGTGGATGACCACGAGGTCCCCCTCGTCGATCCGCGGCAGGGGGCGCTGGATCGCGAACTTGTCGTTGTTCTCGCACAGGGCCCCCACCACGTCCACCACGGTGTCCGCCGGCGCATCCTCTTTCCCGTGCACGGTGATGTGGTGGTACGCGCCGTAGATCGCAGGCCGCATCAGCGCCGACATGCAGGCGTCCACCCCCACGTACTCCCGGTAGATGTGCTTGTGGTTGATGCACCGGGTCACGAGCACCCCGTGGGGTCCGGTCATGTACCGGCCGCTCTCCATGAGGAGCTTGGGCACGTACCCGTGAGTTTTTCCGAACTCCGCCAGAAGCCCCGCGATCTCCCGGCCCATGCGGTCGAGATCCAACGGCTCGTCCTCGGGCCGGTACGGGATCCCGAGCCCACCGCCCATGTTCACGAACTCGAACCGGATGCCCAGGGCGTCCTGCACCCGTTCTACCACATCCAGCAGCATCCGCACGGTTTCGACGAAGTAGTCGGCGTTGCGCTCGTTGGAGCAGATCATGGTGTGGAGCCCGAACCGGGTGGCCCCGCGCTCCCGCGCCAGGCGGTAGGCCTCCACGATCTGGTGGTCGGCCACGCCGTACTTGGCCTCCACGGGATTGCCGATGATGGCGTTCCCCGTGCGCTTGGGGCCCGGGTTGTACCGGAAGCAGATGAGATCGGGCATCCGGGGCACCTTGGGCACCAGGGTGATGTCGTCGAGGTTCAGGATGCCCCCCACGGCCAGGCAGGCCTCCATCTCCTCCACCGTGGTGTTGTTCGAGGTGAACAGGATGTCGTCCCCCCGGGCCCCCACCCGCCGGGCCAGCTCGATCTCGGGGATGGAGCTGCAGTCGAACCCGAACCCCAGGTCGGCCATGATCCGGAGGATCGCCGGGTTCGGCAGGGCCTTGACGGCGTAGTACTCCCGGAACGAGGCCACACCGGAGAAGGCGCGCTTCAGGGCCTCGCCGGTGCGGCGGATGCCGATCTCGTCGTAGATATGGAACGGGGTGCCGAACCGCTCGGCCACCTGGGGCAGCACGGCGGAAAGCCGCGCCTGGAAGTCAGGGGACATGGGCATGGGTCGAACTCCTCAGCTACGGAAAAAAAGAGCGGTCACGAAGTCGGTAAGGATACCCGAGACACCGCGGCAGAGGCCAGAACCGGGGGCGCAGGCGCCGGTGGGGAGTCGGAAGGCTGCCGCGCCTCTACCCCGTGACCCGGGCGGGGGGTTTTGCTAGACTTCCGCGTTTCATGGAACCAAACCCGCGCCCGGAGGTGGCCCGTGTTCGACCGCCTGGCGGAACTCTGGAACGGCGTCGACTGGCAGACCCTGCTCGAGCACGTCTCCAACGAGAAGATCCTCGCGGCCCTGACCCACCCGTACGGGCTGGCGGCGATCGGGGTGCTCATGCTGGTTTCGCTGTTTATGAAGTGGCGCGTGACGTTTGCGGTGCTGGCCGGGGGCGTGGGGGTCGCGTTCCTCGGCCGGTACGCCACCGCCGGCCAGGGCGGCCCCAACCGGCAGCTCTTCCTGTTCGCGGCGGGCGCCGTGGCCGTGGGAGCGTTCCTGATCTACTACCTCTTTATCCGCGAGGACTAGCCCGCCGTGGGACGCATCGGGATCACGACCACGGTGCCGGTGGAGGCGATCTACGCCGCCGGCCACCAGCCCGTGGACCTCAACAACGCCTTCATCACCCACCCGGACCGGAGCCGGTTCCTCGACGAGGCCGAGGCGGCCGGATTCCCCACGAGCACCTGCTCCTGGATCAAGGGGTTGTACGCGGCGGCAAAGCGGCTCGGCGTCGATGCCGTGATCGGAGTGATGTCGGGGGACTGCTCCAACACCCAGGCGCTGGTGGAGATCTGGAAGTACGAGGGGATCGAGACCATCCCCTTCGCGTTCCCGTTCGACCGGGACCCGGGGGCCCTCTCGGAGCAGATCGACCGCCTGTGCCGCCGGCTCGGCACCAGCCGGGAGGAGGCCGAGGCCCAGAAGCGCCGGCTCGACCGGGTGCGGGTCCTGGGCATCGAGCTCGATCGGTTGACCTGGGAGGAGCACCGGGTCACCGGGGAGGAGAACCACCGGCTCCTGGTGGGCATGAGCGACTTCGAGGGCGACCCCGAGGCGTACGCGGCTCGGGTGGAGGCGTTCCTGGCCGAGGCCCGGGCCCGCCCTCCCCGGCCGCCGGAGGTCCGGCTGGGGTACATCGGGGTGCCGCCCATCGTGGACGGACTCTACGAACTCCTGGACTCCTTCGGCGCCGGGGTCGTGTTCAACGAGACCCAGCGCCAGTTCGCCCTCCCCTACCCCGGGACGGATCTCGTCGAGGCCTACCTGCGCTACACCTATCCGTACGACGTGTTCGGCCGTCTCGAAGACATCCGCGCCGAGATCGCCCGCCGGGGGATCCAGGGCATCGTCCACTACGTCCAGTCGTTTTGCTTCCGGCAGATGGAGGACGTGATCCTCCGTAAGGAGCTCGGGGTGCCGGTTCTGACCCTCGAGGGCGACCGGCCGATCCCGGTGGACGCCCGCACCCGCACCCGGCTCGAGAGCTTCGTGGAGATGATCGGGGGATTGGGGATGTGAGGAACCGTGCGGACGCTGGGACGCGCGGACGCACACCCGTGCCTCCCAGCCTCCCAGCCTCATAGCCTCC
>NZ_BAAHXI010000028.1:0-47048 GCF_054656955.1 Deferrisoma palaeochoriense | reverse complement strand
CCCCCCGCCCCCGGCAATACTTTTGAAGGTATTAGTGCTGGCGGGGCCGGTAGCGGGAGGGGTCCAGGGAGAGGTCTTGGAGGAGCCGGTGGACGTGGCGGCGATTCAGGCCCGCGTGCCGCGCCACCTTGGAAACGTTGCCCCTGTACTTGGTCAACAAGGCTTCCAGGTACCGGCGGGACACGTCGTCGACGGCCCGGGCCTTTACCTCGGCGTAGGTGAGGCCGGGGGGTTCGAACTCGGCGGCCGGCCCCGCCCCCGGCAGGGTCAGGTGTGGGGCGTCCAGCACGTCGACGTCATGGAACACCAGGGCCTGTTCCAACGTGTTCACGAGTTCCCGGACGTTTCCAGGCCAAGGGTAGGATTCCAACCGCCGGATCGCCTCCGGGGTTAGTGCCCGGGTCCGGCGCCCCAGCCGTTTCGCCAGCATCGGCAAATGGTAAGCGGCCAATGCCGCGATGTCCTCCGGCCGCTCCCGCAACGGGGGAATGCGAATCTGCACCACACCGAGCCGGTAGAAGAGATCGGGCCGGAACCGGCCTTCCGCAGCCTCGGCCCCGAGGTCCCGGTTGGTCGCAGCCACCAGGCGCGCATCCGTCACCCGCTCGCGCGTCTCCCCGACGCGGGAATAGGTCCGGTACTCGAGAATCCGCAGAAGCTTCTTCTGGACCCCCAGTTCCAGTTCTCCGATCTCGTCGAGGAACACGGTACCCCCCGAGGCCACCTCGAAGTAGCCCGC
The DNA here is from genome assembly GCF_054656955.1 of Deferrisoma palaeochoriense. Classification (NCBI taxonomy): domain Bacteria; kingdom Pseudomonadati; phylum Thermodesulfobacteriota; class Deferrisomatia; order Deferrisomatales; family Deferrisomataceae; genus Deferrisoma; species Deferrisoma palaeochoriense. The sequence continues at coordinate 46,309 of NZ_BAAHXI010000028.1, read as the reverse complement.
CCGATCCCGGTACGCTCCCGTGAACGCCCCTTTGGCGTGCCCGAAGAGTTCACTTTCCAGGACCGCCCCGTGGAGCGCCGCACAGTCGACCGTGATGAACGGCTCGGCCGCCCGCGGCCCCCGGCGGTGGATCTCCCGGGCCACGAGTTCCTTTCCGGTGCCGGTTTCCCCCGCGACGAGCACCGTGGAGTCCGTTCGCGCCACGGCCTCCACCCGGTCGAGCACCCCGCGCATGGCCGGGCTGGCCGCCACCAACCCAGGCGGCGGCCCGGCCCGCGCCAGGGCCTCCGAAAGGCCGTCCCTCTCCCGCATCAGGCGCCCCTGTTCGATCGCCCTGCGCAGGGTCGCATCCACCTCGTCCAGATCGAAGGGCTTCGTGAGGTAGTCGTACATCCCCTGGCGTAGGGCCTCCACCGCCCCCCGAATGGTCCCGTATCCGGTGAGGACTACCACGGGCAACCCAGGGATCCGCTCCCGTAACGCCCGGCCCAACTCGAGTCCATCCATTCCGGGCATTTTTAGATCCACCAGGGCCACGTCGGGCCCCCAAGGCGCCGCGCCATCCAATGCGGCCCGTGCGTTCCCCTCGGCCCAAACCTCGTACCCCATGGCACCGAGGGCCTTGGAGAGGGCCTGGAGCAACTTCTCGTCGTCATCCACCACGAGCACCCGAGGCCTTTCGCTCATTCCCCGTCTCCCCCGTTGCGGCCCGTGGGAAGCACCACCCGAAACACGCACCCTGCGGGCATCCGATTTTCCACCTCAATCTTCCCCCCGTGATTCCTGACGATCCGAAACGAAACCGGCAACCCGAGGCCGGTGCCCTGCCCCACCTCCTTGGTCGTAAAAAACGGCTCGAAGATCTTGGGCAGAAGGTGATCCGGCACGCCAGGGCCCTCGTCCTCCACCTCCAACACCACGACGGTGGTATCGAGGCGGGTCGCCACCCGGACCCGGCCCCCCGTCCCCTGGGCGTCCAAGGCGTTCCCCAGGAGGTTCCAGAGGACCTGCCGCATCCCCGACCGATCCAGCTCGAGCGCCGGCACGGCGGGGTCGAGGTCCGTCTCCAGCAGGATCTCCCGCGACTTCGCCTCGTGGCGCACCAGCCCGACCATCTCCTCGATCAGGCGGTTGAGGTCCGTCGGAACCCGTTGCGACGCGTCCGACCTCGCCAGATCGAGCAAGGCCCCGACCTTGTCGCGAATCCGGCGGACCTCCTCGAGCACCACGGCGAGGTCTTCCCGGGCGTCGGGCGGAAGGTCGGGGTTCCGGCTGAGCAGTTGGGCGTACGTCGCGATCGTCGCCAGGGGGTTATTGACCTCGTGGGCCACCCCCGCCGCCAACCTCCCCACGGCCGAGAGTTTTCGCTCCTGTTCCATCTCGGCGTACGCCCGCTCGAGCTCCCTCTTTTTCTCCTGGAGGCTCTCGGCCATGGAGTTCAACGCCCGGGCGAGCCGGCCGGTATCCCCCCGGCCTTCGGGCAGGCGGTGCTCCAGGTGCCCCTCCCCGATCCGGCGGATCCCACGGAGGAGAACCCGGAGCCCCTTGGATTGGTGCACCGCCACGAGCCAGGCGAGCCCGACCACGCCCAGGGTGGCGAACACCAGGATGTGGACGAAATTGACCCGGATGCGGTCCGTCTCCCGCAGGATCTTTCCCGCGCTCTCGTAGGCCGGCCCGACGACGTCCGCTTCGGGCACCAGCAGCGCGAGCCGCCACCCCGGCGGCCTCACCTCGGCCGTGGCCGCAAACCACCCACCGTCGCGCAGGTAGTGGACCCGGGCCGGATCCCCGGCGAGTTCCTGCCCCACCTCGGCCACGAAGGAGGCGGACAGGTCCTGGCCGTGGGCCGGACGCGATGGGTCCAGCCCAAGGTCCGCCAGGGGGAAGTTGGCGGAGGCGGCCAAAATCCTGGGCCCCGCCAGGAGGGCCGAGGCCGACCCCTCCGAGACGCGGATCGTTCCGATCTCCCGGAGCAGCTTGTCCACGGTCACGTCCATTCCCACCGTGGCGACGTGCTCCCCGCCGACGTAGGCGGGGGAAAGGCAGGAGATCATCCACTCGTGGCTCAGGGGATCGAGGTAGAGGTCGGTGAACACCTCGCCCCGGCCCGGGTTGTGAGCCGGGTCGGCCAGGTAATAGAAGGGCCAGGTGGTGTAATCCTTGTCCCGAGGCATCCCGCCGAAATCCCGCCAGGGATAGGCCCGGGTGATCCCGTCTCGCAGGATCATCCAGGCGAGCACGATCCGCTCCTCGCGTTCCACAATGGGCCGGGCCACCAGGTCGAAGACCTCGGTTCTCTGGACCAGGGGCAACAACTCCGGCCGGAATCTCGGCACGAACAGCACCGAGTTCCCGTCGTCGGTGAGGTTCCCGAAACTCCCGTCGGCGGCGAGCGCGTACACGCTGCCGTTGCGGCCGGCAAGGGCCCCGTCCCCCACAAGCACGCGCTCGACAAACCGCCGCAGGACATGCACCTCGTCGGCCAGGCGGCGAAACCCGCCGGCCAGACGCTCCGACTCCTGGGCCAGTTTCTCGGTCATGCGGTTCATCTGGGCCGAGATGAGAAGGGCGCGGGTCTCCTCGACGGCCGCCACCTGGATCGTGCGCAGGTGCCCCAGGGAGAGCGCGGTCATCACCCCGATGGGGGCGAGGGCGAGAACGAGAAAGCTGAGGACGAGTTTCGCGGGAAGACCCATGACTCCCGCCGTAGGGCCGAGGGAATCGGACCGGCCGCGGTCCTGGAGGCCGGCACCCGGTCGCCAGAAAAAGCAAATTTCAGGCCGTTTGTTACCCAACCCCGTCCAGGAGATCGGCCACCCGAGCCACTCCGGCGAGCTCAAGGCCCGGAACCCGGCCCAGGTGCTTGGCGGTGGTCGCGGGCAGGAACGCCCGGCGGAACCCGAGTTCCCGGGCCTCGGCGAGCCGGGCGTCGGGCCGGGAGACGCTCCGGACCTCGCCGGCCAGCCCCACCTCGCCGAAGAACACGGCGTCGGCCGGGAGCGGCCGGTCCCGAAACGCGCTCACGAGCGCCGCCACCACGGCGAGGTCCACGGCCGGCTCGGCCACACGAAGCCCTCCGGCCACGTTCACGAAGATGTCGTGGGTGGCAAGGGGAAGCCCCAGCCGCCGCTCCAGCAGCGCCGCCAGGATCTGCACCCGGTTTCGCTCGATGCCCGAGGTGGTGCGCTGGGGCGCGGCAAAGGCGGCCGGGGCCACCAGGGCCTGCACCTCGACGAGCAGGGTGCGGGTGCCCTCCAGGCACGGCACCACGGCGGAGCCGGCCGCGCCCCGGGGGCGCTCGGCCAGGAACAGGGCCGAGGGGTTCGCCACCCCCTGGAGGCCGGCGTCCCCCATCTCGAACACCCCCACCTCGTTGGTGGACCCGAACCGGTTCTTCACGGCCCGCAGGATCCGGTAGGGGTGGCCCCGGTCCCCCTCGAAGTAGAGCACCGTGTCCACCATGTGCTCCAGCAGCCGGGGCCCGGCCAGGGCCCCCTCCTTGGTCACGTGGCCCACCAGGAACACCGGCACGCCCCGGCCCTTGGCGAGCACCGAGAGCCGTCCCGACACCTCCCGCACCTGGCTCACGGTGCCGGGGGCGCTTCCGATCTCGGGGGCGTAGAGGGTCTGGACGCTGTCGGCCACCAGGATCTCCGGGGAGGTCTCGTCCACGGCCGCAAAGACCCGCCCCAGGTCGGTCTCGCTCAGCACGAAAAGACCCGGGGCCGGCCCGCCCAGGCGGTCGGCCCGCATCCGGATCTGGCGGGCCGACTCCTCGCCCGTGACGTAGAGGACCTTCCGGCCGGCCCGGGCCTGGGCCTGGAGCATCTGGAGGAGCAGGGTGGATTTCCCGATGCCCGGGTCGCCCCCCACCAGCACGGCCGAACCGGCCACGATGCCGCCCCCCAGCACCCGATCGAGCTCGGGCAACCCCGAGGGCCAGCGCAGCTCCGCCCCGCCCTCCACCTCGGCCAGGGGCGCGACCCTCCCCGACGACGCGAGCCCGGCGTAGGCCCCCCGGCCCGGGGCCGGCTCGGGCCGGGACTCGGCGAGGCTCCCCCAGGCCCCGCAGTCGGGGCACCGGCCCAGCCACTTGGGGCTCTGGGCCCCGCACTGCTGGCACTCGAACACGGTCCGGATCTTGGCCATGGGCGGCAGGGTAACACGGGGGTTCGGAGCCGAAAAGCGCCCTCACCAGATGTAATCGGCCGCGATGTCGCGCTTGTCCTTGCCCCAGAGCACGTGGACCACCCGCAGGCGCTTGAGGCGCTGGGGGCTCAGGGTGCCCAGCGGGATGTACACGATCCTCCGGTCCATCCACGAAGCGTACTGCTTCAGGAACCCCCGGGGCGGCCGGGGGGCGCAGTAGACCACGAACCGGTCCTCGGAGTAGTCGATGCCGGCCGCGAGGAGCCGTTCGGCCGGGGTGCGGGTCCAGGCGTAGTCGGGGTCGGTCCACACGTCGGCCATCCGAAGCGGCGGGTACGAGAGCAGGAACCCCCCGTACTCGCACCGGCAGATGCCGGGCCCCACCACGTTGTCCAGGGGCGCCGTGGCGTAGAACGCCATGTCCGACTCCTGGTCGTGTTCCCCGAGCCAGGTCATGGTGAAGGGGTGGCGCTCCAGGTCGGGGTCCTCGTCGAAGATCACCACCACGCTCCCGACCCCGCCCGGCACCTTCCGGAACTCCCGGACGTAGATCTCCCCCTCGGGCAGGTGGCGGATCGTCTCGCGCATGTCGATGCCGTCCAAGAGCGACCCCCGGAACGGCTCGGACCGGGCCGACTCCTCGGAAAGGACGCGACCGGCCTTCTGCTGGAGCCACCGGCCGAAGGCCTCGATCACCTCGTCCTCGGGCGGGTAGGAGCAGATGCCCTGGGGGTCGAACCCCTCGAGCCACTCGCCGGGGGCCTTCTCCCCCTTGCGCCGCCGGGGCACCCGGAGCACCCGCCGCTTCGTGCGGCCGAGCCGGCGGCGGATGCGGATGCGGCGGGACCCCATCCGGAGTTCGTCGGCCGAGAGTTCCACCGCGGCCAGGTCGTCGGCCCCCTTCTGCCACGGGGTGTGGCCCGCGAGCCGGAGCACCGCAAAGGCGAAGTTGTCGTCGGCCACCGACCGGGCCCCCTCGACGAGCTGGTAGAGGTCCGGCAGGAGCCGACCATCCAGGAGGGCCCAGTTGCGCAGGTACCGAAAGAGCGTGCGGACCTGCCAGGGCTCGAGCGTCTCCCCGGTCTCCTGCCGGTAGTGCCGGCCCGCGAGCCGTACCAGGTGGTAGAGGCACCGCTGGCGGTCGAGGGGCCGGCCGGGCGGCCCGTTTCGGGCGGCGGCCCAGGCCACGGCGTCGTCGAGGGCGCGTTTCTCGTCCCACCGGGCCCGGCCGGTCAGGATCTCCAGGGCCCCCACCCGCTTTCGCACGGTGGAGCCCTCGAGGTCGGGCTCGGCCACGGGGCCGGCCCGCCGAAGCTCGTACACCGCCTGCACGAAGGGGATCTCGCTCGCCACCTCGGGGAGGCTCTCGGCCGAGAGGTGAAAGAGCCGCACCCCCTCGCGCCGCAGCCGGGCCAGGGGCTGGGCGTGGGGGCCCGGGAGCATCCGGCCCACCCGCTCCAGGTGGGCCAGACCGCACACGAAAAGGACCCGCTCCCCCGGCCCGGCCGCCGCCGCGAGCCCGGCCGCCATGGCCCGCTCGCGCCGCAGGTCGGCCTGGGTGGCCGGATAGGGCCGCTCCCGCAGGCACGCCTCCACATAGGCCCGGTGGCCCACGCGGGTCACGGCGTAGGGGTCGGGGAACGGCTCGTCGTGCTCGGGGGGTTGGTCGATGTCGGCGTCCACGAAGTGGAGGGGAAGATTCGCCTCGCGGCCGCGGCGCAGGGCCTCCACGAAGGGGTCGGCCGGCTCCACGAGCCAGTAGACGGCCTCGTCCCCGGCGGTCTCGTAGGTCACCACCGAGACCCGGGGCAGCCGGGCCAGGGCCCGCTCCACGGCCTCCCGCAGGGTGGGCGGAAGTTCCACGGCCACGGCCGTGGGCCGCACCGCTTCGAACGCCCGGGCTACGGCCCCGGCGAACTCCACCCGGCCGTGGAGCACGGGCACGGCCACGACCTCCCCGCCCCGCGGGGCCTGCCAGCGGGCGAGGTAGAGGCCGCCCTCACCCATGCGGGGGCCCCTCCGTTGCGGATCGCAGGGCGTCCGGGTATGTTGTTGAAAGATTCAACATCAGGAGATGCCCCATGGCCACCGTGAATTTCAGCGTCCCCGACGAGGTCAAGAAGGCCTTCAACGAAACCTTCGCCGGCCGGAACAAGAGCGCGATCATCGCCAGGCTCATGATGAACGCGGTGGAAGAGGAGCGCCGCCGGGTGCGGCGGGCCCGGGCCATCGACGCGATCCTGGAGCTCCGGGCCACGGCCCCTGGCAGCACCGACGAGGAGATCCGCGCCGCACGGCGGGAGGGCAGGCCGTGACGACGGTGGTGGTGGACGCGAGCGTCACGGTCAAGTGGGTCCTGCCCGATCGGCCCGGCGAGGACGACGTCGGGCCGGCCGTCGCCCTGTTGCGGGATATCCAGGCGGGTGCCGTGGCCCCGCTCCAGCCGCCCCATTGGCTCGCCGAAACGGCCGCCGTGATCGCCCGCCTCGCTCCGGATCTGGCCCGACGGGCGACACGCCTGCTCTGGGCCCTCGAGTTCCCGGTCCTCGACACCTGGGAACTGTACGAAACGGCCACGGATCTTTCGGTTCGGCTGGGCCACCATCTGTTCGACACGCTGTACCACGCCGCCGCGCTCGTGAGCCCCGGGGCGGTGTGTTACACGGCCGACACCAAATACCTCGTCAAAGCGCAGGGGCTCGGGCGAATCGCCTCCCTCTCCTCCTACGTTTCCCGCTCCGGGAACTTGAGATAGGCCAGGGCGTCCTCGCCGATCACCTGCTCCAGGGCCCGGGGGACCCAAGCCACCGGGTCCTCCCCCGAGGCCCGGGCGAGCTTGAGGGCGTACCGGGCCGCGTTGATCCCGTCGCGCACGCCGTAGGGCTCGTCGGCGGCGTGGGCCGCCTGGAGGAACCCCACCACGTACCGCAGCAGGTCCTCCGGGGCGAAGGGCAGGTGCTCCCGGAGGATCGCCAGCTCCTCCTCGGCCTCGGGGAAGTCTACCTGGATCTGGGGCTGGAGCCGGGTGTGGATGTACTCGGGGATCTCGTAGGTGGAGGCGTCCTCGTTCATGGTGACGGCCAGCCGGAAGTCGGGGTGGGCCCGGATCTGGAGCCCCGTGAGCACCGACTCCACGTACCGCCGGTCGTCCAGGAGCGGGGCCAGGGAGGCCCAACTCTTCTCGCTCATCCGGTTGCCCTCGTCGAGCACGCACACCCCGCCCCGGATCGCCGCGGTCACGAGCGCGCTCGCCACGTACTGGATCTTCCCGTCGGGCCCCACCACCGGGCTCACCACCAGGTCCTCGGGCCGGGTGTCCATGGTGGCCTGGAAGAGGTACACCTCCCGGCCCAGGCGCCGGGCCGCCGCGAACGCCAGCGTGGTCTTCCCGACGCCGGGGCGGCCCACGAGCCGGGGGGTCATGGGCCGGTCGCGCTCGTCCAGCACCATCCAGGCCGCGAGCACCTGGCGCACCAGGTCCTCCCGGCCCACCCAGGGCAGGTCCAGGTCGGCCGGCCGGGCCAGGTGGAGGGTGACGCCGTCGATGGTAACCTGTCGCATGTCTCGTTCCTCGAACCGAACGCCCGGCGGCCTCGCCTGGGGGGCCGGCCGCGCGGAAAAGCGAAGGGACCGATGCCCCGCGATTATCCCCCACCCCGAACCCGCCCCACAAGGACGCTGCTCGCCGCCCTCCTCGTGCTCGCGGCGGCCTGCCTCGGCGCCGACCGGCCCGGCCGGTTCCCGGTGGAGGTCGTGCACGTGATCGACGGCGACACCGTGGTGGCCCGGTGGGCGGGGCAGGAGGCCCACGTGCGGCTCCTCGGGGTGGACACGCCGGAAAGGGCCCGCGAGGGCCGGCCGGCCGAGCCCTTCTCCGCCAAGGCCACCCGGTTCACCCGGTCGCTTATGGAACGGGCGGATCGGGTGGAACTCGAGATCGCCGGCGACCGGGTGGACGCCCACGGCCGGGTGCTCGGTTTCCTGTGGCTCACCCTGCCCGGCCGGCCGGACCCCGTGAACCTTTCGGAGGAACTCCTCCGGGCGGGGCTGGCCGAGGCCATACGGCACTTCGAGTATCCGGGGAAGGAACGGTTCTTGCGGTTGGAACGGGAGGCGTGCCGCCGAAGGGTGGGGCTGTGGCGCCAGCGGTCATGCCCCTACTGAGGCCGGCAGGGCCACCCCGACGCGGGTGCCCTGTTCGGGGGTCGAGTCGATCCGCACGGCCCCGCCCACGGCCCGGGCCACCCCCCACACCACCGAGAGCCCGAGGCCCCGGCCCAGGAACTTGGTGGTGAAGAACGGGTCGAAGGCCCGGCGCCGGGTTTCTTCGTCCATACCCGGGCCGGTGTCGACCACCTCGAGAAGGACATAGGGCGTGCCCGGCGCCGGTTCCCCGGCCTCGGCCCCCGCGAACCAGGCCGCCGGGTCCTCCAGGGGCGCCGCCCGCACCGTGACCCGCCCACCCGACGCCGCCACGGCCTCCACCGCGTTGGTGACGAGGTTCTGGACCACGAGCCGGGCCTGGGCGGGGTCGACCCAGGCCACCGGGGCGTCCGGGAGCGCCTCGATCTCCACCCCGACCCCGTCGGGCACCAGATCCCCCAGGTCGTCCACCACCTCCGCCGCCACCCGGCCCAGATCCACCGCCTCGGGCTGGGCGCGTTGCACCCCGGCGTAGGCGAGGAGCTTCGCCACCAGGTCCGCGGCCCGGCCCGAGGCCGCCACGATGCGCTCGAGGCCCTTGCGCGCCCGTCCGGGAAGATCCGCGTCCAGCAAGGCGAGTTCCGCGTTGCCCTGGATCACCATGTGGAGATTGTTGAAATCGTGGGCAATGCCGGCGGCGAACCGGCCCAGGGCCTCCAGCCGCTCGGTCTCCCGGAGTCGGCGCTCGAGAGCCTCGCGCGCCTCCCGGGCCCGGACGAGATCCGTGATGTCCCCCCCGTACACGTGGACCCACCGCCCGCCCGCCACCGGAAGGGCGTTCCACGAAAACCACCGCCCCGCCCACTCCACCTCCCGGCGCAGCACCGGCCGGCCCGTGGCGGCCGCCCGGCGAACCACCTCGGGGGCCGGCGGGGGCAGCAGGTCCTCCGGGCCCCGCGCGCCCACCTCCGCCGCGAGCCGTCGGGCCGCGGCGTTCGCCCATAGAAGCCGGCCCTCCCGGTCGAACGAGAGCACCGGTCCCGGGCTCTCCTCGGCCAGGGCCGCGAGGCGCTCGAGATCCTCCCGCGCCCGGTGGAGTTCGGTGAGGTCCGTGACGCTCACGAGGGCCCGGCCCCGGTCGGGCCCCTCGGCGGACACCCAGAACCGCAGGAGGACCCGGAGGGGGCGGCCGTCGAGGGTGCGGTTCTCGGCCTCCATCTCGAACCCGGTTTTCCCCCGGGCCAGCGCCTTCACGGCCTCGCCGAACGCGGCCAGCCCCGAGGGGGTGAGGACCTGCTCGAGGGAGCCGAGAAGCACCTCCTTCCTTCGGGCGCCGTAGAGCTCCAGGGCACGGCGGTTCACGTCGAGGACCCGTACCCGGGCTGCCAGATCGACCAGGAGTTGCGGATCCTTCCGGAGCCGGGACGAGAGCTCGCTTCCCTCGGCCCGGAGTTCCTCCACCCGGTCGAGTAGCGCCGAGGCGTCCTCCTCCCACAGCGCGACGGGGGCCATCTCGAAGAGCGTTCGATACCGCGCCTCCCGCCGCTCCACCTCGGCCTGCCGGCGGGCCTCCTCCCTCAGCAACCGCCCCACCACCCACGCCACCGCGCCCGCGGCCGCAACGACGAGAACTCCCGCCTCGATCCGACGGAACCGCAAGAACCCCTCCGGGTCCAGCCCCAGGTCGGCCACCCACCGGTCCGACACCAGGAGCCACGCCGCCCCCGCCCCCAGGAACGCGGCCCCGGCCAGCACCGCCCGCCGCCCCGACGGATCGCCGAAAAACCCCACGGATGTCCTCCTCGGGTCTCGAGGGCCTCGCTTCCCCGACCCCTGCCGGAAGGTGGAGCACCGATCCCCTGCGGGATGCCGCGCGGCCCCGGAGCCCTCGCTCGTTCCCCCCGGGGTCGGCCCCCCTTCCCCACACCCGCCCCACTATGCATACCACGTTCCTCAAGAATCGCGAGCGGGGACCTCGCGCCCGAACCTCGAACGTGCGGAATCCCCTGGCGACAACCACCCCGGTTGCGGGTACAATGCGCCCCGCCATGTACGGAAACGTTCTCGTATTCCTGATTGCGATCGCGATCCAGGCCCTGGCCCCCCGGGGCGGGGAGCCGGTCTGGACCCTGTCGGCGGCCGGGCACATGGTGCTCTACCCGGTGGTGACCTGGGCCGCCCTCCGGTGGCGGTTCCGGCGGCTCATGGCCCAGGCCCTGCACGACGAGGCCGAGGCCGGCCACCTCCGGGCCCTCTTCCCCGGGCTCGTGCAGACCTACCAGGCGGTCATGCTGGTGCCCTTCGCGGCCGTGTGCTACGCCACCGACTACGTGGGGCTCGTGGTGGAGCCGGCCGCCGGCCGCTCCGAGATGCTGGCCAGCGTGCTCGGGATCCTGCCGTTCGTGGCGCTTCTGGGGATCCTGTGGTGGGAGGCCTACCCCCTGCACGGGGTGCTCCTGGGGGGAAGCCGCAGCCGGGCGCGGTTCGTGTGGTCCCACGCGCGCATGGAGCTGCCCGTGCTCGCGCCGTGGGTCGTGCTCATGGCGCTCTCGGACGCCCTCCGGGCCCTGTGGCCGGCCGGGTACGCGGCCCTCGAGGGCAACCCCCTGCTCCAACTCCTCTACGCGCCGGCGTTCCTCGCCCTCCTGGGGATCTTCCTGCCGGCCCTCGTCAAGGCCATGTGGGGGTGCCAGCCCATCGAGCCCGGCCCGTTGCGCGACCGGCTCCAGGCCCTGTCGGACCGGCTCGGGCTCCGGGTGGCCGAGATGCTCTACTGGCCGCTCCTGGAGGGCCGGGTCCTGACGGCCGGCATCGTGGGTCTCGTGCCCCGGTACCGGTACTTGCTCATCACCCCGGCCCTGGCCGAGATCCTCACGCCGGAGGAGATCGAGGGGGTGGTGGCCCACGAGGCCGGCCACGTGCGCCACCACCACCTGTGGATCTACCTCTTTTTCTTCGTGGGGTACGTGGGGCTCGTGGCCGTGTTTTTCCGGCTGGTGGAGGCCGCCCTCGCGGGGTGGGGCATCGCCGACCCCCAGTTCCTCCGGAACCCCCGGGCCGACCTGATCGTCTCGGCCTCGACCACGGCGGGCCTGCTGGTGCTCCTCGTGGCGTATTTCCGGGGGATCTTCGGCCGGCTGAGCCGGGCCTTCGAGCGCCAGGCCGACCTCTACTCCCTGGAGGCCCTGGGCCGGCCCGAGCCGGTGGTGTCGGCCCTGGAGCGGGTGGCCCGGTACTCGGGGGACATCCGGGACCTGCCGAGCTGGCACCACGGCTCCATCGCCGAGCGGGTGGCCTTCCTTTGGGCCGCGGCCCGGGACCCGGCGGTGGGCCGGGCCCATCACCGCAGGGTGCGGCGGCTGGTCGCGGCCATCAGCTCGGGGGTCGTGCTCGTGGGCGGCCTCGCCGTGGCCCTCCACACGGGCCCCCTGGACCGGGGGCTCAACCGGTTCGTGGCCGAGCAGGGGCTCCGGCACCGGGTGGAGAAAAACCCCCGGGACGCCTCGGCCTGGTTCGTGCTGGGGAACCTCTACTACGAGGCGGGGGACGAGGCGAAGGCCGAGGAGGCCTACCTCCGGGTGATCCGGCTCGACCCCAAGAACGCCGAGGCCCTGAACAACCTGGCCTGGATGTACGTGACCACGAAGGACCCGTCGCGCTACCGGCCCGAGCGGGCCCTGGCCCTGGCCGAGATGGCCGTGCGCCTCAAGCCCGACCCCCACATCCTCGACACCCTGGCCGAGGCCCGGTTCCGGGTCCGCGATTTCCCGGGGGCCGTGGAGGCGGCCCGGGCGGCCCTGGCCCGGGCCCGGTCGAACCGCGCCTATTACGAAGCTCAGCTCCGCAAGTTCAAAGCCGCGGCCGAGGCCCAGAGATTACTCCCGCCCCCCGCCGGGAAGCCGGGCTGACGTCCGCACGTCCTAACGTCCCAACGGATCCCCCATGACCGACACGCTCCACGCCCTTCTGGAAAAGCTCGACCGCATCGCCGAACTCCTCGGCGGCCCGGAACCCGGCGCGGCCGCCCCCCCGGACCCCGCGACCCGAGCCTTCGTGTGGCAGGGCCGGTTCGCGCCGGTGGCCCGGGTGGCCGAGATGGACCCGGACCTGCTCCTCGGCATGGACCGCCAGAAGGCGGCCTTATACGCCAACGTGGAGCGGTTTCTGGCCGGCGCCCCGGCCCACGACGTGCTCCTGTGGGGCGACCGGGGCACCGGGAAGTCGTCGCTCGTGCGCACCCTGTTTCGGGTGTTCCCGGACCTCGCCCTGGTGGAGGTGCCCGAACCCCGGATCCCCGAACTCCCGGCGCTCCTCGAGGGCCTTTCGGCCGACCCGCGGCGGTGGATCGTGTACCTCGACGACCTCTCCTTCGCCGGGCCCGACGACCGGTACCGGGAACTCAAGGTGCTCCTGGAGGGGGGGCTCCGGGCCCGGCCCGAGAACACCCTGGTGGTGGCCACCTCGAACCGCCGCCACCTCGTGCCCGAGCGGTTCCCCAACGACGGCGAGATCCACCCCCAGGAGAGCGTGGCCGAGACCGTGAGCCTGGCCGACCGGTTCGGGCTCTCCCTGGGGTTCTACCCCTTCGATCCGGCCACCTACCGCCAGGCCGTGGCCCGGCACCTGCGGGCCTTCGGGGTGGAGCCGCCCCCCGGGTGGGAGGCCGAGGCCGAGCGCTGGGCCCTGGAGCGGGGCATCCGCTCCGGCCGGGCCGCCCTCCAGGCCGCCCGGGAGATCGCAGGGAACCTGAAGCGTTGACTTGGTCCACCACGACATTTGGTTTTGGCTGAGTGGGAGGTTTCTGCCATGCTCACGGTGAGCGTACACGAAACCAAAACTCATCTTTCGAAGCTTCTGGACCGGGTGAGTGCTGGCGAGGAGGTCGTGATCGCGAAGGCTGGGAAACCGGTTGCCCGCCTGATTCCGTACACCGCGGTCCCCCCGCGGCGCGTTTTCGGCCGGGATGCCGGACTCTTCACCGTGCCGGACGACTTCGACGACGAACTTCCGGAGTGGGGTTCGCCGGTCGGCGAGAAACGATGATCACCGTCTGCCGCCCGTATTGCGCTTCCAAGTAACTTCCCGCTGGGATGCTAGGAAGCTGGGAGGCTAGGACGCGAAAATCCTTTGGGATTTCAGCGTCTGCGGTTGTCCTAACCTGTGGGAGCGGTTTTCGAGCCGCGACCCTGTCCCTTCGGGCCTTCGGCCCGGATCGCGGCGGGGACGCCGCTCCTACCTCCGGGCACTGACTCGCGCGTTACTGTCATGCACAACGGGGCCCCAAAGGGGCGCTGGGGAGCTTCCAATGCCCCCCGGGAGGCCGGCGGTTCGGCTTCCGAAAGCACTCCCACGAGTGAGCGCCCCACTTGAGCCGGCCACGGCGCTTCGGCTACGATCGCGGAGGCCAGCGAACAGGCCAGCCCTTGCCATCCATCCCGGCCCGTGGCCCATGACCCCAGCCGAGTTCATCGCCAAATGGCGCGGCGTCACGCTCTCGGAGCGGGCCGCGGCCCAGCAGCACTTCCTCGACGTGTGCGACCTCGTGGGCCACCCCAAGCCCGCCGAGGCCGACAAGGACGGCTCCTGGTTCACCTTCGAGCGGGGCGCGGCCAAGGCCGGGGGCGGCGACGGCTGGGCCGACGTGTGGAAGAAGGGCTTTTTCGGCTGGGAGTACAAGGGCCGCCACAAGAGCCTCGACAAGGCCTACGCGCAGCTCCTCCAGTACCGGGAGGCCCTCGAGAACCCGCCCCTCCTGGTGGTGAGCGACACCGACCGCATCGTCGTCCGCACGAACTTCACGGCCACCCCCACCCAGATCTACGAGATCGCCCTGGAGAACCTGGGGGAACCCCGGAACCTCGAGATCCTGCGGGCCGTGTTCCACAACCCCGAAGCCCTGCGGCCCGGCGCCACGAGCGCGGTCATCACCGAGGAGGCGGCGCGCCGCATCGCCGAGATCGCCCAGGCCCTGCGGGGCCGCGGGGTGGACCCCCACCGGGCCGCCCGGTTCCTCGACCGGGTGGTGTTCTGCCTGTTCGCCGAGGACATCGGGCTCCTGCCCGAGGGCCTGTTCACCCGGCTCCTCGACCGCACCCGCACCGACCCCGCCCGGTTCCAGAAGCTCGCCTCGGACCTCTTCGGGGCCATGGCCCGGGGCGGCGACTTCGGGGTGGACCCCATCCGGCGGTTCGACGGCGGCCTCTTCGACGACCCCGAGGCCCTGGAGCTCACCCCCCGGGAACTCGACGCTCTGCACCGGGCCGCCCGCCTCGACTGGAGCGCCGTGGACCCCTCGATCTTCGGCACCCTATTCGAGCGGGGCATGGACCCGGCCAAGCGAAGCCAGCTCGGCGCCCACTACACGAGCCGGGCCGACATCGAGACCCTGGTGGAGCCCGTGGTCCTGGCGCCCCTGCGCCGGGAGTGGGCCCGGGTCCGGGAGCTGTGCGAGAACCTCCTGCGCACCGGCCGAAAGCACCCCAAGGGCGGCGAGCCGCCGCCCGGGCCGCGGCTTCGGGCCAAGGCCCGGGGCGAGGCCGGCCAGATCCTCCACCGGTTCCTGAACCGGCTCGCCCGGGTGAAGGTGCTCGACCCGGCCTGCGGCTCGGGCAACTTCCTCTACGTGACCCTCCAGAAGCTCAAGGACCTCGAGAAGGAGGCCCTCGTCTTCGCCATGGACCGGGGCCTGGGGAGCTTCCTGCCCCAGGTGGGGCCCTGGCAGCTCTACGGCATCGAGAAGAGCCCCTACGCCCACGAACTCGCCCAGATGGCCGTTTGGGTGGGCTACCTCCAGTGGACCCGGGCCAACGGCTACGGCTGGGGCGCCGACCCGGTGCTCCGGCCCCTGGAGCAGAACTTCCTGTGCAGGGACGCGATCCTCGACCTCTCGGACCCCGAACACCCGGCCGAGCCCGAGTGGCCCGCCGTGGACTGCATCGTGGGGAACCCGCCGTTCCTGGGCGGGAAGAAGCTCCGGGCCGAACTGGGCGACGACTACGTGGACGCCCTGTTCCGGGTGTACAGGGGCCGGGTGCCGGCCGAGGCGGACCTGTGCGCCTACTGGCTGGAGAAGGCCCGGGCCGCCGTCGAGCGGGGCCGGTGCCGCCGGGCCGGGCTCCTGGCCACCCAGGGGATCCGGGGCGGGGCCAACCGCCGGGTGCTCGAGCGGATCAAGGAGACCGGCGACATCTTCTTCGCCGAGAGCGACCGGGACTGGATCCTCGACGGGGCCGCCGTGCACGTGAGCATGGTGGGGTTCGACGACGGCGAGGAGACCGAGCGGGTGCTCGACGGCCGGCGGGTGGACCGGATCAACGCCGACCTCACGGCCCGGGCCGACCTGACCCGGGCGGTCCGCCTTCCGGCCCTTCGGAACCTGGCGTTCATGGGCGACACCAAGGGGGGCCCCTTCGACCTGCCGGCCGACGAGGCCCTGCCGCTCCTGGGCCTGCCCAACCCCCACGGCCGCCCCAACTCCGACGTGCTCGTGCCGTGGGTGAACGGCCTCGACGTGACCCGCCGGCCCCGGGACATGTGGATCGTGGACTTCGGGTGCGACCTGCCGGAGGAAGAGGCGGCCCGGTACGAGGCCCCCTTCGAACTCGCGCGCCGGCGGGTGCGGCCAAAGCGCCTGGAAAACCGGCGGGCGGCGTACCGGGACGCCTGGTGGCGCCACGTGGAGCCACGACCGGCGATGCGCGCCGCCCTGGCGCCCCTGGGCCGCTTCGTGGCCACAGCCAGGGTGGCCAAACATCGGATCTTCGTTTGGGTCCGCCCGCCCACCCTTCCCGACTGCCAACTCATCGTCTTTGCCACCGACGACGACTTCTGGTTCGGCGTGCTCCACAGCCGGTTCCACGAGGTGTGGGCCCTGCGGATGGGCACCCAACTCGAGGACCGGCCCCGCTACACCCCGACCTCCTGCTTCGAGACGTTCCCCCTGCCCGAGGCCCCGGCCGACGCCCGACGGGCCGTGGCCGAGGCGGCCCGGGACCTCGACGAACTGCGGGAGCGGTGGCTCAACCCGCCCGAGTGGACCCGGCAGGAGGTGCTCGAGTTCCCCGGCTCGGTGGACGGCCCCTGGGCCCGGCACGTCACGAACCCCGACGAGCGGGGGATCGGCACGGTGCGCTACGCCCGCCGGGTGCCGGCCGACCCCAAGGCCGCCCGGGAACTCAAGCGCCGCACCCTCACGAACCTCTACAACGAGCGGCCCCGGTGGCTCGACCTGGCCCACCGGCGGCTCGACGAGGCCGTGGCCGCGGCCTACGGCTGGCCCGCCGACCTCGGCGACGACGAGATTCTGGAACGGCTCCTGGCCCTGAACCGGGAACGGGCCCGCGACTCCGGGGAGGAATCCTGATGGCGCGCGACGAGAAGCGACGACAGAAGGCCCTGCAGAAGAAGGCCGCCAAGCGAAAGGCCAAGAAGGCGCCCAGGGCCGGCACGGGGGGCGGCCGAAAGCCCTCCGTTCCGGCCGACGCGCCGGTGCACGAGTGCCTCGTGCCGGAGGAACTGTTCGAGCAGGGGCTCGGGAACGTGGTGGTGGCCCGGCGGCTCCCCGACGGCCACATCGCCGCCGGGGTGTTCCTGGTGGACGTCTACTGCCTCGGGGTCAAGGGCGCGTTCCTGGCCCGGTACACCCTGGAGGAGTACCGGCACCACATGGACCACCTGGCCGAGATCCACCGCCTCCGATCCGAGGACCCGGCCGCCGTGCGAAAGCTCGTGGAGGGGGCGGTGGCCTACGCCCGGGATCTCGGGATCGAGCCCCACCCGGACTACCGCGACGCCCGGCGGGTGTTCGCGGGCATCGACGCGGACGCCTGCGAGCGGGAGTTCACCTACGGAAAGGACGGAAAGCCCTTCTACGTGGCCAGCCCCCGCGACTCGGCGCTCCGGCGCAAGAAGATCCTCCAACTCCTGGAGCGCCGCTGCGGCCCCGGGGGGTACGACTACGTGCTGCCGCTGGACACCCCGCCGTTCGGCTGATGCGACCACGGGTCCGATCACCCAGCCCGTCTCGGAAAGGAACTCCCATGCCGAGTGCAAAACCCTTCAACCCGCTCGCCGGACTCGACCTTCCGCCCTTGTTGGAGATGTCGGCGGCCGAAGCCTTGGAAAAAGCGGGCTACAACCTCGACGACGGTCATGACGCCTTGGCCGGCATGGCCGCGTTCGCGGCCGCGGTCCGGGTGTACAACGCGGCCTTCCCCCCACGGGAGCCGAAACAACCCCGGAAGGTGGGCCGCAACGACCCGTGTCCCTGCGGGAGCGGCCGCAAGTACAAGAAGTGTTGCGCCCGGAGCCCCGAGCCGGAGACCGCCCCCCGCGCTCCGCACCGGGCACCGAACGTGGACCCGTTCGACCTGATTCCCCGCCTTTTCCCCACCGACGGAGACCCCGAGGAGGACCTCCGGGTCCTCTCGCGGATCTTCCAGGAGGACCCGGGCCTCCGGGAGGTTCGGTTCGGGAAAGACCGCCTGCGAGAGTTCCTGCTCGGGGAGTTGCGGGGCAAGACGGAAGAAGATCGTACTCCCGACCTCTACAGGGAACTGATGCGCCGCTACCTCCGGGAGGTGGAACCCCCCGCCTCGTTGGGCGATCTGAAACAGAAGGTCCTGGAAGCCGCCCCGCGCTGGCGGGACGACCCCGCCGCCCTGCGCGCCATGGCCGCGGGGGTGGCGTTGGAACTGCTGGCCGAGGCAATGGCCGAGGAAACCCCCTCGGTCGCGGATGACCCAACCCCCTTGGATCTAATCGTTTACGAACTGACCATCACGAACATGGTGGAGGCCCAGGTTCGGTGGCCGGAATGGGTCGAAGGCATGGGGGGGCCCGATGCGCTGCGGCAGCATCTGGCCAGGGGGCAACCCCTGCCGTTGGAGGGGCTCCCGCTCGACGCGGCGGAAGCGATTCCGGACGAGGTACGAGAGGCGGCGGAAGAGCACCTTCAGGAGCTGGTCGAGGAGATCCTGGCCGAGGGGCTGCCCCAGGGGCTCCCCTTCGCGAGCGTTCTGCCGTGCCTGGTGAGGTTCGCCCTGCTCGTACGGGAAACCCCGAAGCCGGCCCGGCAGGAGGTCACCCGCATTTTCCTGGAGACGGCGGAGGAACTGGGCCGGGAGGACGCGGAACTCTTTGACGAGTTCTTGGACCAATGGGTGCTGGAGCACGGCGACGAGGCCGATGAACCCACCTTGAAACGGATCGGGAGCGTGAGAAATCTGCTGGCCGGCGGGGACATCCCCGCCCCCCTCGGATCCGCGCTCCTGCTGCACGCCCTGAAACGCGGCTCGGAGGGCTTCTCGGACCTGGAGGGGGCCCCAGCGCTCGCTGCAGAGGACGGCGAATCCGCGACCGGTGCCCTCTCCCCCGAGTTTCTCGAGCGCTACGGGGACTTCCTGTGGGAGCAGGCCCTGCCCGACATGGCCCGCCGCACCTGGAATCTGTGCCGGCTGTTCGGCCCGTTGCCCCCGTCGGTCGATGAGAAGCTCTCCCGCTGGGAAGCTGGGAGGCTAAGAGGCTAAGATCCTTCGTGATTCTATTCTCAGCGGCTCCCAAACCGCCCCCCTCACCCCGGCCCTCTCCCCCCTCGGGGGGAGAGGGCATTTTGTGGTGGTGCCACAAAGCGGCACCGATCCCCCTCCCCTGGAGGGAGGGGGACAGGGGGAGGGGGCAAGCCCCGGCGCCGCCCCCCTCTGTTCCAAGAAGCCTCCGCCGTCGGTCGCCGGTCCCGCGGGGGCCGGTCCGCTGGCCCGGACCGCGGCGACGCGCCGTGCGGCCGACCGGCGAAAAGGTATTGCAAACAGGCCGCCTCTACCCGGTTTCTCCTGTCTTGTGTCCTCCGGCCTCCGTCCCCCGGCACGGCAGGTACACCCGGAACGTGGTCCCCCGGCCCGGTTCCGACTCCACCGTGATGTGGCCGCCGTGTTCGGCCACCAGGCCGTGGACCTGGGAGAGCCCGAGCCCCGTGCCCTCGCCGGGGGCCCGGGTGGTGAAGAACGGCTCGAAGATCCGGGGCAGCACGTCGGCCGGGATCCCCTCGCCCGTGTCGGCCACGGTGATCCGACACCACTCCCCCTCGTCCGGGGCTCCCGGCTCGGCAGGGAGGTTCCCCGGTCCGACCCGGTCCACGGCCAGGGTCAGGGTGCCGCCCTCGGGCATGGCGTCGCGGGCGTTGGCCGCCAGGTTGAGCACTGCCTGCTCGAGCCCCATCGGATCCGCCCACACCCGGTGTTCGCCCGGGGCCGAGCGAAACTCCAGAGCGATGCGGCCGGGGAGGAGCCGCCGCACCATCTCCGAGAAGGCGCCGAGGTGCTCGGGGAGATTCACGACGGTCTTCTCCCTGGGCGTCCCCCGGCCGAAATCGAGCAACTGGCGCACCAGCACCTGGCCGCGCCGGGCCTGCTCGCCGATCACCCGCAGAGCGTTTCGGACCCGTTCGGGCACCCCGGGCAGGTCGGCCAGCATCTCCGGGTAGAGCACCATCGGGGTGAGCAGGTTGTTGAAATCGTGGGCGATGCCGGCGGCGAACTGCCCCAGGGCGGCGAGCCGCTCCTGGGCGCGCAGCTCGGCCTGGCGGCGCTTCTCCTCGGAGAGGTCGCGCACCAGGGCCAGCACCCGCCCCTCGGCCTCGGGCCCCTCGAGCCGCCGGAGCCG
This sequence comes from Deferrisoma palaeochoriense, assembly GCF_054656955.1. Taxonomy (NCBI): domain Bacteria; kingdom Pseudomonadati; phylum Thermodesulfobacteriota; class Deferrisomatia; order Deferrisomatales; family Deferrisomataceae; genus Deferrisoma; species Deferrisoma palaeochoriense. The sequence goes on along the minus strand of NZ_BAAHXI010000028.1, from coordinate 26,356 downwards.
CACCTCCACCGGGAACGTGCTCCCGTCCTTGCGCCGGGCCACCCACTCGAAGTCCTGGGGCGTCCCCTCACGGGCCCGTCGGACCCTCTCGAAGACCTCCGAGGAGTCGACGCCCGCGCCGCTCGCCTCCGCCGGATCCACCTCGCGAAACTCCTCTCGCGACCACCCATAGATCCGCTCCACGTTCTCGTTCACGTCCTCGGCGCGGCCGTCGGGCCCGTGGACGAAGATCATGTCGGGCACGGCGTCGTAGATCGCCCGCAACAGGGCCTCGCGCAGCCGCGATCGGGAGCGGTTCCGGGGCTTCGGCATGGGGGGCTCCGGGGAAGGGGATGGTGTCCACCCTACCACGGGCGGTTCGGAGGGCGCACGAGCGGCCCCGGGCCTGCGCCCGGCAAGAGAGTTTTCGGCCCCCCGCTTCATGGCTTTCCAGCCTGCCCGCCTCCTAACCTCGCCCACCTTCCGGCACCGCGAGGAGGACGCCCGTGGCCGCCAGGGCGAGCGCCGCCCCCGCCCCGAAGGCCACCGGCGCCCCCCAGGCGGCCCACAGGGCCCCGAAGAGCACGCTCGCCGGCAGGGCCATGAGCCCCATGGCGGCGTGGACCCATCCGTAGGCCGCGCCCCTGGCCCCCCGGGGGGCCAGGGCGGCCGTCCAGACCCGTTCGGCCGGCTCGGCCAGCCCGAAATAGAGGCCGTAGGCCAAGAACCACCCGATCCCCGCGGCCCGCCCCCGGGCCAGGGCGAACCCGAGGTACACCACGGCGTACCACAGCCATCCGGCCGCCAGGCATCGGCGGGGCCCCAACCGGTCCACGGCCCGCCCGCCCCACAGGTTCGCCGCGGTCTTCACCCCGTGGTGGGCGGCCCACAGGAGGGCCACCCCGGCGGCCGGGGCCCCCAGCTCGGACATGCGAAGCAGGAGGAAGGCGTCGGTGGAGTTCCCCAGGGTGAAGAGCCCCAGGGCCAGGAGAAGCCGCCGGAACCCGGGCCCGAACCCCGCGGGCTCGGGGGCCCCGGCCTCGGCCGGTCCGGACGGAGGGGACCGCGCCGGTTCCGCCACCCCCCACACGATCACGGCCACCACGGCCGCCGCCGGCAAGGCGGCCAGCCAGAACACGGCCCGAAGGGGCACCCCCCAGCCCAGGAGGGCCGCCGCCACCAGCGGCCCCGCCACGGCGCCCAGGTGGTCCATGGCCCGGTGGAACCCGAACGCCCGGCCCCGCTGGCCGGGCTCCACGGCGTCGGCGATCAGGGCGTCGCGGGGCGAGGTGCGAAGCCCCTTGCCCACCCGGTCGGCGAACCGAAGCCCGAGCACCCCGACCCAGGAGGCGGCCGCGCCGATCAGGGGGCGGCTCATCCCGGACACCGTGTACCCCAGGAGCACCAGGGGTTTTCGGCGCGCCATCCGGTCGGACCACCGGCCCGACACCCACTTGAGCGCCGAGGCCGTGGCCTCGGCCACTCCCTCGATCACCCCCAGGGCCCCGGCCCCCGCCCCCAGGACTCCCGTGAGGAACCCCGGGAGCAGGGGATAGATCATCTCGCTCGAGAAATCCGTGAGCAGGCTCACCCACCCGAGCGCCTTGACCGTGCCCGGGAGCTCCCGGCTCAAAACGCGCCGACCCATGCCAGGCCTCCCCCGCCCCGGCCGAGCCAGGGCACCAGCCGGGCGGTGGATCCCTCCGGCCGGTGCGCCACCCACCACCCGGTGGCGGCCCCGAGGAGTGCGCCGGCCGCCACGTCGCTCGCCCAATGGTCGTCGTCGTGGAGGCGCGACCAGCCCACCAGGCCGGCCAGGGGGTAGGCGATCCATCCGGCGCCGGGGATCCGCTCGCCGGCCACGGTGGCCACGGCGAACGCGAACGTGGTGTGCCCCGAGGGAAACGACGACCGCCCGCCCCCGGGCCCGCCCCGAAACGGGCGAACCGTGCCGGCGCCCTCCCCCTCCCCGGGCCGGCTTCGGCCCACGGCCACCTTGAGCACCGAGGCCGCGGCCAGCGAAAACACCCCGGCCTCGGCCATCCGAAACCCGGTCTCCCGCACCCCGTCGGCCCCGGCCGCCCAGCCCCCCAGGTAGGTGGCCGCCACCACGGCCCCGCCCCAGCCCAGGGGCTCCCCCAACCCCTTCAGGGCCCGGGCGAGATCGTGGGTTCCCCCCGTGCGGGCGTCCTGCACCGAGGTCCGGATCCCCTCGTCGGCCAACTCCACGGCCACCACGCCCCCCACCGCGAGCCCCAACCGCCCCCATTCCTTCGCCCCCCACCCCCCGGGCGCCGTGGCGTAGGCTCCGGCGTCCCGGACGGCCCGGGCCGCGTCACCGCGGACACCCGCGGCGGCGGGCCCCGCCGTCACCGCCAGGGCGAGGGCGATGCCCCGAAGGAAGCCTCGCCTCACGCCCCGGCCCCCCGGCCCCGCCGGGCGGCCGCGAGGTCCCAGGCGCCCACGGCGAACACGACGAACAGAATCGTGCCCGGGACGTGGGTGGCCACGAAGCTGCGCAGGTGGAGGAACACCAGGTTTCCGGCGCGGGCGAGAAGCCCGAACGGCGGCGACGGGATCCGGACCACCTCCTCGCGCACGCCCCCGGGCCCCACGGTGACCTTCACGTAATGGTAGAAGTCATGCTCCGGGTCGATCCCCACGAGCGGCGCCCCCGCCCCCCCGGTGAGGGTGAACGGCACCCCCTCCCACTCCCCCCGGTAGAACCCGTGGATGTGGGAGCAGTACAGCCTCGTGACCCCCCACCGCCGGAACGCGGCCGCGTATTGCCGGGCCGTCGCGTCGTCGGCCAGACTGTGGTGGAACATCCAGTTGCCGGCCCGGGCCGGGAGCAGGGCCTTGAGCCAGTCGAGGTCCGTGCGGTGGCGGGGATCGAACAGCGGCACGTGGAACATCACGAACGTGTGCGCCGCGTCCGATTCCCCCAGCACCCGCCCGGCCCAGGCCCACTGGGACGGCTCGAACCCCACCTCGTCGGCGTCGTCGAGCACCACGAACAGGGCGTCGCCCACCCGGAACGAGTAGTAAAACGGCCCGAAGGCCTCGTAGTACACCGCCCGGCCGCCCTCGCGGATGTCGTGGTTCCCCGGCGCCACCACGAAGGGTTTCGTGAATCCGGCGATCTGCTCCAGGAAGAACCGGTACTTCTCCCGCTCCCCGTCGAACACCAGGTCCCCGAGGTCCACCGCGAACCGGATGTCGGGGTCCGCCTCGATGCGCCGGAGGATCTCGGTGAACACGGCCTGGCTGTTGCGGTTGTCGCCCAACACCGCGAAGCTGAACGGCTCTCCCGGACCCACCGCGGGAATCCGGGCGATCTCCCGGAAGTTCCGGTCGGCCGCGGGAAGCGGTTGGGCCGCCACCGCCGCGTAGTAGGCGACGCCGGCCAGGGCCGCGGCCAGCAGGGCCAAACGGAACCACCGGCGGCGCCCCAGGTATCCGCCGGCCAGGTGCGCCAGGGCCGCTCCGGCCCGCCGGATCCGGTTCCACGCGCCGAGGGCCCGGCCCACCCGGACCAGCGCCCACCCCGCCAGCACCAACCCGACCGCGGCGGCGAGCACCTGCCACCGGTGGGCATGGAGAAACCCCAGGGCCTCCTCGAGGTTCGAGCCGAAAACGTACCCTACGAGCACCACCAGGGGGACCGAGATCACGGCCCCGGTGAGGTCGAGCAGAACGAACGTGGCGGCGTTCATGCCGCTCGCCCCGGCCAGGAAGAACACCGCGAACCGCACCCCCGCGACGAACCGGGCCAGGAACACGGCGCCCAGGCCCCGTCGGGCCAGGAGGGTTCGAGCCCGGTCCAGGCGCCGGGGGCTCGCCAGGTAGCGAAACGGCCGATGCCCGAGGAGCCGGGGCCCGTACTTTCGCCCCAGAAGGAAAAGCAGCAGGTCCCCGGCCAGCACCCCGAGAAGGGCCGCCCCCACGATGGGGTAGTACCCCGTGCGCCCCCAACTCACCACGGCCCCGGCGGCCAGGAGGATCACGTCCTCCGGCACGGGGAGCCCCAGTCCCGTCAGCACCAGCAGAAGAAAGGTCACCGGGTGGGGGTGGGTCGCCAGGAGCGTCAAGATCCGTTCGGTGAGCGAGTACACGACGTCCGCCTCCCGCCGCTACAACAGGGGTGCCAAGAGTTCCGCCAAGTCCACCAGGAGTTCTCCCACATTGCCCCTCCGGTGGGGAAACGCCAGGGGTCCGGACGCCGACGCATATTCCGCGGCGATCCGCCGCAGCGCTCCGACGTCCTCCGGGGTGTAGAGGGCCAGCCCGACCTCGAAATTCAAGTACAGGCTTCGCATGTCCAGATTGGCCGATCCGAAAAGACCGAAGCTCTCGTCGACGACGACGAGCTTCGCGTGGATCATGCTGCGGCCGTATCCCAGGATCCGGGCTCCCGCATCCCGCAAAATCTGCAACGGGCGCTCCCGTGCCCAGTCCGCCAACCGGTGGTTCGATCGCTCGGGAACGACGATGGTCACCTCGATTCCGGCCCGGGCCTGGACGGCCAGCATCTGGAGCAGGGCCTCGTCCGGAAGGAAGTAGGGCGACACGACCCACACGTGCCGCCGCGCGCGGGCGAAGGCGGCGAGCAGGGCGTCGCGCAGGGGGTTCCCCTCCACGTCCGGGCCCGCCGCCACGGCCTGGACCGTGCCCGCCCCCCCCGCCCGGGGACGCCCCGATCCCGACCGCCCCCCCGGGGTCGGCCCCCGTGGCAAACCGCCAGTCGGCGCGAAACCCCTCCTCCAGATCGGCCACCGCCGGCCCCTCCACCACCGCCGCCAGATCGGCCCACCGGCCCGGGCGGGCCGCGGGTCCCAGGTATTCCTCGGCCAGGTTCATGCCCCCGAACCACGCCCTCCGGCCGTCGGCCAGGACCAGCTTACGGTGATTCCGGAGGTTCGCGGACCACCGCCGGCGCAGGGGGAGCACCGGCAGAAACACGCCGACCCGGCCGCCGGCCTTCCGGATCGGAGCGACGAACCGTCCCCTGGCGCCCCAGCCCCCCATGGCGTCGAGGAGCAGGCAGACCTCCACCCCCGCCCGAGCCCTTTCGGCCAGGGCCTCCACGAGGGCCGCGCCCACCGGGTCGCGCCCCAAAATGAACGTCTGCACCCACAGCCGCCTCCGTGCGCCCCGGACCAGGTCGAGGAGCGCGCCGTACGCGCGCACACCGTCCGGAAGCCACGTGATGCGGTGCCCCGGGCGGGGCGGCGGCTCCCCCCGGGCCGTGAGCACCCGGGCGACCGGGGATCCGGAGGCCTCGGGCCCGGCAGGTGGAGCGGCCGTGCGGAGGCTTCCCTTTTTGCGCAGAACCTCCCGCGTGCGCGCCCCGCCGAGGAGGAGGTAGAGCGGGATCGCCACGTAGGGGATCACGACCACCCCGACGATCCAGCTGAGCGCGTTGGCCGGGGGTCTCCTTTCCCGGAGAATCCGCACCGCGAACACGAACGCGAGCACCCCGGTCAGCACCGAGGCCCCGTGTAGCAGCAAAGATGTGGACACGCCGTCTCGTCCTCCGGGTCCTCTCCCCCTCCCGTCCGTCTACCGTCCGGAAACCCCGCGCACCCAGCCCCGGTGGATCCATCCCTTCGCGATCCGCGCGTACAGCCGCACCACTCCCTCCAAATGGGGGGCCAACGGGCGCCTCACGACCCGCACGGCGATGCAGGCCGCGGCCGCCACCCCCGCGGAGCCCAGGATGTCGGTGGGGAAGTGTACCCCCGCATACACCCGGGCCCAGGCGGTTCCGAGCGCCAGGAGGGACAGCGCGGCCCCGGCCCGCCGGCGCGGCGTGAGGAGGAGCAGGTAGAGCCCCACACCCAACAACAGGGTGGCGTGATCGCTGGGAAAGCTCGTCTCGTAGGCGTGGGTGATAAGCGGCTGGACCAGGCCCATCATATAGGGCCTCGGACGGAAAAACAGCAGTGCGAACAACTGGTTGACCCCCAGACCGAGAAGCCCCGCGGCCGTGGCTTCGAGCAGGGCCACCCGATCCCGGATCCCCCGACTTCCCCAGACCCAGAGCGCGATCAACCCCCCCGCCGTCCCCCACGGACCCGCGGAGGCCAGGACCTTCGCGAGACCGTCCAGCCAAGGGGAAGCCCCCCTCGCGGCCGCGTACCGGGACAGGAGGGCGAGTTCCCAGTCGGCCACGGGACTCATCGGTCGCGCCCCCCCTCCACGGCCCGCAGGTGCGCCGCCGGCCGGAACGCGAACCCACACGCGCCGCCGCTCGCGCGGATCTCCGCGAGATCCCGCTCATCGATCGGGAACGCAGCGCACACGCGGGGTCGGATTGCACCGTAGGTCAAACAGAGCCCTTGCCCGGCGAACATCGGGCAGGTGACCGCGAGGCTGCAGCAGCGCCCGCACCGCAGGCACCGGCCGGTCCGCTCCCGACGTTTCCGGGCGACATATCCGGGACGAAACCACACGAGCCAGAACCGGCGGATCTTTCCCAACATCTGGCGCGCCAGCAGCGGCACCCGGAGGCCATCCTTCGTGACGGAAACCCGGGACGCCGCAGCCGAGACCGGGAGCGGTTTCATTCCAGGACTCCTCCCTTGTCGTTCTTCCCAAGATGGGAAGGCGCAGGCTACCACCACCGACGCGGCGGAAGCATGGCAGGATCATTACAAGCCTGTAACGGGAAACGGACAACCGAGGGGGCCCTCACAACCCGGGGAGCCACCGGACGCACGTCGACACCAGCGCCGCCGCGGCCAGATTCATCGCGAGGCCGCCCCCCACCATGCGCCGGAGGGAAACGCCGCGGATCCCCCCGTACACGAACCCGTTCACGCCCGTGGCCAGGGGGCTCATGAACGCGCAGGTGCTCGACAGCGTGACCGCCAGGGCGGCCCGGGTGTACGAGCAGGGGAGGGAAGGGGCCAGGGGTTCCAGGAGGACCAGCAGGCTCACCTGGACCGCCGTGTTGCTGACCGCCTCGGTGGCGAACGAGGCCCCGAGCGAGAGCACGAACAGGGTCAACCAGGCGCCGCCGGATAGGGGAAGAAAGCGGGCGATCCCCGCGGCCGCCGCCCGATGGAGCCCCCCCTGATAGGCGGCCCAGGCCGCACCGACGCTGAGCGCCACGAACGCGGCGCCCCGCGGCGGGATGCCCCGGAAGACGTCACCCGGCCGCAGCAGGGGCGTTCGCCCGAGTTCCCGCACCGGCCAGAGGAAACTCCAGGCCGCAAAGCCGAACGTCGCAACCCCGGTGACCAAGGCGGCCGCCCGATCCCAGGGGGGGCCCGCCCACGACACCGCCGACAGGACAAACCCCGCGGTGAGATACGTAACCGACACCCGGACGGCCCACCGTTCCCTGCCCTCCACCGGGGGGCCCGGGGGAACCGTGCCCCCCCCGGAACTCTTGGCCGAGCCGGAAACCAGCAGGATCACCCCGGCCGCGACCGCCGCGAGGGCGGCCGAGAGCGGCACCCCCCAGAGGAGCCACCCCGCGTAGGAGACGGCCGGGCCACGCGGGATCCCGGCCGCCACGAGCCAGGCGACCAGCACGCCGTTGGCCGGGGTGCCCGTGAGCGCCGCCATGCCCCCGATGTTCGCCCCGTACAGAAGGGCCAGCGCCTTGGCCGTGGCCCACCCGTCATCGTCGGTTTCCGCCGGACCCCGACCCAGGCGGGTCACCACGGGCAGGAGCGTGAGCACGACGAGCACGTTGGGCACCACGGCCGACAACGCCGCCGCAGCCGTCAGGATTCGCAGGCACAGCCCGAGGGCTCCCAGACGCGTCCCCGGTTTCGCCCCGAGGTAGAGCAGACGCTCGGGGAGGGGGGTTTGCACCACCGCACGCGAAACGAGGTACCCCGCCGCAAAGAGAAACGCCGTCTGGATCTCCCGCACCCGTCACCTTTCCGGCGGGATCGCGTTCACCCCCGCCCCCCCGCGTGCCCGCGAGCCCGGCGGGACCGGGGCCTGCCGTTCCCCGACCACGTGCCCCGCAGCCCCTCGGCCCCGCGGGCGCTCCCCAACCGCTTCTGCCGCCGCCCTTCGCGGAGTTCGAACGTCCCCAACACCCGGGCGCCCGGCGGCGGACGGAAGAAGACCGCCCCCTGACGGCACACCTCTGCCGCCACACCCAGGGGATGCGGCTCCACCGGAACCCCACCGGGCAGACGGACGCGAAACCCGAACGGGAGCAGCCCCAGCAGGCGCTCGGCCTGCATCGGGGTCACGGTGAGGTACAAAGGGATCCGTTCCCGCTCGCCCACTTCGAGGCAGATCACGTCCATGGCAGACCTCCTTCGATCGGGTTGACGCCACGACGCAAACATAACCGGGCGAGGTGAAAGGCGGATGAACGGCGCATGAAAAGTTCGTAAGGTTCCGTACGCGGCGGACCCCGTGGACCCGGCGTCCTCACGTCGCGGCACGCCACGATGCTTGGATTGCTTTGGAGGATCCGAGATTTCCGCTGCCGGCGCCCCGACCTACCGAACCGGCAACGGCCTGCGAAGGCGCGGCGAAAAAGGTGCCGCAGTCGCGCCCGGCCGGCAGGCCCCCCGCCCGCGTCCGACGATACCGTCGTGGGCCTGAGTCATAGAGAGCCGCCGGGTCGTCGGAAACCGATTCGGCCCCGGTGCATCTGAAGCAGACGTAGGCGCATCGTGTTCTGCCGTGGTTTCCCCCGACGGAGGTAACGCCCATGAAGTACGACACGATCCTCATCCCGCTGGACGGTTCGGAACTGTGCCACTTTGCCGTGGACGCGGCCCTGCCCCTGGCCCGGGCCTTCGGGAGCCGGGTGGTGCTTCTGTCGGCCCTGGACTTCAACGCGGGGCTCTTCAACATCTACTACGAGTCCTACTCGCCGGAGGACCTGACCCGGGAGATCCGGCGGCACCTCGAGGCCGTGCTGGACCGGGCCCGGGACCGGCTGGCCCAGGGCGGGGTGAAGGCCGACACGATGCTCCGGGAGGGCGACCCGGCCGAGGTCATCGTGGACACGGCCCGCCGGGAGAACGCCGACCTCATCGTGATGACGAGCCACGGCCGCAAGGGGGCCCGCAAGCTCTTCCTGGGCAGCGTGACCGACGCCGTGCTCCGGGAGGGGCCCTGCCCCGTGCTCGTCGTACGGCCCGAATAGGCACGGTCAGCCCTTCCGGCTCAGGGCCACGCCGGCCAGCACGGCGGCGGCACCGACGAGCTTGGCCGGGCCGAAGGCCTCCCCCAGGAACACCCAGGACAGGAGGCCGCTCGTCACCGGCACGAGGTACTGGTAGACCACGGTGCGGCTCACGCCGCGCTGGCCGATGGCCCAGTTCCACAGGCTCACGGCCACCACGATGGGAAACACCACCGAGTACCCGACGGCGGCCCAGCCGGCCGCGCCGATCCCGGCCCAGTTCTGGCCGAAGAGCGACGGCACGGCGAACGGCAGGAACAGGGCCGCCCCGATCTGGAACGTGCGGGTGGTGAGATAGAAGGCGCCGTAGCGTTCGAGCAGGGGCTTATTGAGGATGCCGTAGCACGACCACGACACGGCCGCCCCCAGGGCCAGGAGGTCCCCCACCCCGCCGGCCCGGGCCACGAGCCGGGGCCCCACGTACAGGACGAGCCCGACGAGCGCCAGGACGATGCCGGCCCACTGGCGCCGGCCCACCCGCTCGAGGCCCCAGAGCGTGAGGATGAGCGCGGCCCACACGGGCCCCGTGTTGATCATGAGGGCCGTGGAGAAGGCCGTGCCCCGGTGGAGCCCCAGGATGAAGAGCCCCTGGTAGAGGGTGTAGCCCACGAGCGCCGAGAGGACGAACGCCTTCCGGTCCGCGCGGGCGATGCGGCCCTCGACCCGCCGGGCCCGCAAAAGGAGCTCGAACAGCGCGGCGATGCCCACGAACCGCAGCGCCGCCAGTGCCAGCGGGTCGAACCGGGGCAGGGCCGCCTTGAGGATCACGAAGTTCAGAGACCACAGGACAACCACGGTGAGGAGGGCGAGGTCCACCCTCCAGGGGGGCGCCTTCGACTGCGTGGGCACGGGGGCACTCCTTTCGCGAGAAAGCCCTCACCGGTACCACAGTCTCCCCCGTGAAACCAATGGAAAAGGCCGGCCCCTCGTGGGGCCGGCCTTTTCGCCGTTCCGTGGGAACGGGCGGCTACTTCTTGTTCAGCCGCCCTTCCACGAGCTGGTCCACCACCGAGGGGTCGAGCAGGGTCGAGGTGTCGCCGAACCCGGCCTCGATCTCGTTCGCCGCGATCTTCCGGAGGATCCGGCGCATGATCTTGCCCGACCGGGTCTTGGGAAGCCCCGGGGCGAACTGGATGAAGTCCGGGGTCGCGATGGGCCCGATCTCCTTACGCACGAGCTGCACGAGCTCCTTTCGGAGCTCCTCGGAGGGCTCGGCCCCGGCGACCAGGGTCACATAGGCGTAGATGCCCTGGCCCTTCATCTCGTGGGGGAACCCCACCACGGCGGCCTCGGCCACCTTGGGGTGGAGCACCAGGGCGCTCTCGATCTCGGCCGTGCCCATGCGGTGGCCCGAGACGTTGATCACGTCGTCGATGCGGCCCGTGATCTGGTAATCGCCGTCGGCGTCGCGGTTGGCACCGTCGCCCGTGAAGTAGTACCCGTCGTACTGCTGGAAGTAGGTCAGGCGGAACCGGTCCGGGTCGCCGAACACACCCCGCATCTGGCCGGGCCAGGGCCGGGCGATGCACAGGGCTCCCTCGGCCACGCCCTCGAGCACGTGGCCCTTCTCCGGATCCACCAGCACGGGCTTCACGCCGAAGAACGGGGTGGTGGCCTTACCCGGCTTCATGGGGATGGCGCCCGGCAGCCCCGAGATCAGGATGCCGCCGGTCTCGGTCTGCCACCAGGTGTCCACGATGGGGCACTTCTTGCGGCCGGGCAGGTTGTAATACCACCGCCAGGCCTCTGGGTTGATGGGCTCGCCCACCGTGCCCAGGAGCCGTAGGGTCTCGAGCTTGTCGAGCCGGCTCGTCACGTACTCGTCGCCCTGGGCCGCGATGGCCCGGATGGCCGTGGGCGCGGTGTAGAGCACGTTGATCTTGTGCTTGCCGATGATGTCCCAGTACCGGCCGGCGTCCGGGTAGGTGGGGATCCCCTCGAACATCACGGTGATGGCGCCGTTACAGAGCGGCCCGTACACGATGTAGCTGTGGCCCGTGACCCACCCGATGTCGGCGGCGCAGAAATAGACGTCGCCGTCGTGGTAGTCGAAGATGAGCTTGTGGGTGTACGAGGTGTACACGAGGTACCCGCCGGTGGTGTGCATCACGCCCTTGGGCTTCCCGGTGGAGCCCGAGGTGTAGAGGATGAAGAGCGGGTCCTCGGCGTCCATCTCCTCGCAGGGGCACTCCGGGCTCGCCTTCGCGACCTCCTCGTGCCACCAGAAGTCCCGGCCGGCCTTCATGTTGGTCTGGAGCTTGTCGCCCACCCGCTCCACCACGATGCAGGTCTTGACGTCGGGGCACTTCTCCATGGCCTCGTCGGCCTGGGCCTTCTGGTTCACGAGCTTCTGACCCCGGTAGAACCCGTCGCAGGTAATCAGGACGTGGCTGTCGGCGTCGAGGATCCGGTCCTTGAGGGCATCGGCCGAGAACCCGCCGAACACCACCGAGTGGATCGCGCCGATCCGGGCACATGCGAGCATCGCGATGGCGAGCTCGGGGATCATGGGCAGGTAGATCGAGACCCGGTCTCCCTTCTTGACGCCCTTGGATTTCAGCACGTTGGCGAACCGGCACACCTGGTCGTGGAGTTCGCGGTAGGTGATCTTCCGGTCCTCGGTGGGCTCGTTCCCCTCCCAGATGATGGCCACCTGGTCGCCGCGCTTCTCGAGGTGCCGGTCCACGCAGTTGTAGGCGACGTTGAGCTTACCGTTGATGAACCACTTGATGTAGACCTCGTCCTTCGAGTACTTCCAGTCCTGGACCTGGTCCCACTTCTTGAACCAGGTCACCTGCTCCTCGGCCACCCGGGCCCAGAAGGCGTCGTTGTTTTCCAACGACTCCTTGTAGAGCCGCTCGTATTCCTCGCGGCTCTTGATGTACGCCCGCTTCCGGAACTCCTCGGGAACCGGGTACACCTCTTGCGTGTGCTCTGCCATGACCGACCTCCTTCTCCCAACGGGTTGAACGAAAACGCGACCCGCGGCAGTCCCCTTCTCCTCCCCGGGGTCGCCCCTCACGAGCGCACAAGTGCGACTGAGTATACCGAGGCGACCCCGGGTCGCGCAATACCCCAAACGACGTTAGGATCACACGAGCAGGGGCGCGCGGAAAACCCCGTTTTTACCAGGGCATGGCACGCTACACCCGGTCCGGTGCCCCACGAGTGTGGCGCATTTCGGGGTTCGGGGAAGGGCCCCCGGGGGGGGAAACGGGGGTAGTCGCACGGTCAGGCGTCCGGGTCCGGAACCCGGATTCCGTACTCCTCGGCCTTCTTGCGAAGCGTAAGGCGGGTGATGCCCAGGAGCCGGGCCGCGGCGCTCACGTTGCCGCCGGTGCGCTCCAAGGCCTCGGCGATCAGGCTCGCCTCGGCCCGGGCCACGAACCGGTGGAACGCGCCCTCGCCCCCCTCGTCGAGGGCCCGGGCCGCGAGAGACCGCAGCTCGGCGCAGGCCGCGTCCTCGCCGGGGCAGGCGGGCGGGATCTCGGCCGCGAGCACCTCGCCCCGGGTCGAGGCCAGGAGCCGCCGGATCTCGTTTTCGAGTTCCCGCACGTTCCCGGGCCACGGCCGGGCCTGGAGCGCGCGCAGGAGATCCTCGGACACCCCGGTCACCGGCCGGCCCACAGCCGCACCGTGCTTCTGCACGAAGTAGCGCACCAGGGCCGGGATGTCGCCCCGCCTCTCCCGCAGCGGCGGCAGATGGATGCGGCCCACGTTGATCCGGTAGAAGAGGTCGGCCCGGAACGCGCCGGCGGCCACCCGGGCCTCGAGGTCGGCGCAGGTGGCGGCGATGACCCGGACGTCGGCCCGGATCTCCTCGGTGCCCCCCACCCGCTGGAACGTGCCGTCCTGGAGCACCCGCAGCAGCTTCGACTGAAGCGCCAGGGGGATCTCGGCGATCTCGTCCAGGAACAGGGTGCCCCCGTGGGCGAGCTCGAACTTGCCGAGCTTCCCGCCCTTTCGCGCCCCCGTGAACGCCCCCTCCTCGTACCCGAAGAGCTCCGACTCCAGGAGGTCCTTGGGAATGGCGGCGCAGTCCACCACCAGGAAGGGCTTTTCGGCCCGGGGGCCGTAGTGCACGAGCGCCCGGGCCACGAGCTCCTTTCCCGTACCGGTCTCGCCGGTGATGAGGCAGGGGAGCGTGGTGGCGGCGATCTGGCCGATGCGCTTGTACACCTCGACCATGGCCGGGGAGTTCCCGATGATCCGGTCGCCGGGCGACGGCGCGTCGGGCCCGAGGGACACCGCCGACCGGGTGAGGGCCCGTTGCTTGCGGGCCGCCTCGATGAGCGCCCGTACGTGGGCCACGTCGAAGGGCTTCACCAGGTAGTCGTAGGCCCCCCGTTTCATGGCCTCGATGGCGGTCTCGGTGTCGCCGTAGGCCGTGACCATGACCACCGGCAGGTTCGGAAACCCCTCCCGCAGCCGGTCCAGGAGCCAGAACCCGTCGCGGCCCGGCATCCGGATGTCCAGGAGCACGAGGTCCACCGCCTCGGGGTCGGCCTCCACGGCGGCGAGCCCCTCCTCGGCCGTGACCGCGGCCCGCACCTCGTAGTCCTCCCCCAGGGCCCGGCCGAAGGAGTACCGGATGCCCGGGTCGTCGTCCACCAAGAGCACGATGCCCATGGCTACCTCGGCTCGAAGGCTAGGAAGCTGGGAGGCCGGGAGGCTGGGAGGCGGATTCCGGCCCGGCCCCTTCCCCGTCGTCCACGCCGGTTTCCCCCCGGATCACGAACCGCGCCCCGCCGGCCGCGGTGTCCTCCACCTCGATCTCCCAGCCGTGCTGGAGCACGGCCGAGCGCACGATGCTCAGCCCCAGGCCCATGCCCCCCTCCCGCTTCGAGAAAAACGGCTCGAAGATCCGGCCCCGGATCTCCTCGGGGATCCCCTCGCCCTCGTCCTCGACCCACAGGGTGAACCGGCCGTCACCCCCGGACCATCCCACCCGCACCGTTCCGCCGGGAGGCGAATGGGCCAGCGCGTTTGCCACCAGGTTGGTCAGCGCCTGCTCCAACCGCTGCCGGTCGGCCCACACCCTCGCCGGCGGGCCGGGGAACGCCTGCAGGCGCACCCCCCGCTCCCGGGCCGCCACGGCCTGGGCCTCCACCACGGCCCCGAACACGTCCCCCAGGTCCACCGACCCGGGCCTGAGCGGCCGCGGCCGGGCGTAGGCCACGAACTCCTCGAGCACCTCGTCGATCTTCGCCACCTGGCTCGCCAGGAGCTCCAGGTCCTGGCGGGCCACCTCGATCCGCTCTCCCCCGTCCCGGGCCTCCCGGACCATGGACTCGATGAGGAGACGCACCGTGGTCAGGGGGTTCTTGATCTCGTGGGCGAGCCCGCCCCCGAGGTGGGCGAGGCTCTGGAGCTCCTCGGCCCGCCGGGCCCGGGCCTCGGCGTCTCGCACCTCGGCCACCAGCCGCTCGATCCGGTCGAGCATGGCGTTCACCCCCCGGGCCAACCGCCCGGCCTCGCCCCAGGCGCCCTCTTCGGCCCGCACCGAGAGGTCGCCCTCCCGCACCCGCCCCACCACGGCCTCGAGCCGCTCGATGGGCCCCGCGAGCCAGCGGACCAGCAGTAACGAAGCCAGGAGCCCGCAGCCCATGACCGCGGCCACTCCCACCCCGTACCGGCGCACAGCCGAAAGGTGGGGGGCCTCCGGCCCGAGGCGGCCCAGGAGGACGTAGTGCCCTCCGATCTCCCGGCCGGTTTCCGCCGGAACGGCGCAGGCCACCATCCCATCCGGTCTTCGACCGGGGCTCCAGACCGGCGTGCCGGGCCGTGCCAGGGCGCGCCGGGCCAGCGACAGAACACCCGTGTCCACGTCGCCCCCCCGCGCTACGAGCACCCCGGCCGCGTCGAACACCAGCGCGGCCACCCAGGTTTCCGGGCTGTTCCGGGCCATGCCCTCCACGTATCGAGTCATCCGGCCGGGGTTTCCCTCGGCGAGGGCGTCGGCGGCGAGCAGGGCCCCGAAGCCCGCGGCGGCCCGGGCACGCACCTCCAGGCTTCGCAGGAGGAGGTCCTGGGTCGTCCGGTACAGCGCCACCGCGGTGAACCCGGCCCCCCCGATCGTCACCGAGGCCAAAAGGAGCACCAGCATCTCGAAGAGCCCCAACCGTCGGGGGTGCTGCCCTTCCCTTGCCATCATGCCAGCCTACCCGTCCTCGACCCCGGAGCAAAGCCCCAACAAAACGGCGGGCCCCGAGGGGCCCGCCGCGTTCCCATTACGCACCCTTTCGCACACGTGCCTTTCGGCTCGCCACCCGGGCGATCACTCGCCGGCCGGCGCCTCGATGCCCTCGACGACCCGGCGGGCCTGGGTTACCACGGCCACGGCGAAGCTCGGGTTGTGGATGCCGTGGCTTCCGTCGTTCTCGATGAGGAGGTAGTTCCACCCCGCCTTGGCGATGAGCTCACCCGGGCCCTCGCCGTCGGCGGCGCCGTAGGTCAACAGGGTCCCGTCCTCCACGTTCACGTGCCGCAGCTGGAGGTGCCCGTACACGATCTCCTCCCCGCCGCGCGTGACCTTCACGTCCATCGCCTGGCGGCCGTGGGAGTCCGCGAAGTGGGTCACCTCGACCTGATCACCGGTTTGCAGGATCACGTCATCCAGTGTAGCGCTTTCGTCCGCCGGGTCGGTCATGTTCGTCAAGGTGACGGTAAGCCCCTGGTCAACGTAGGCCATCAGGAGCTCGGCGATCTTCTGGCGCAGGGCTTCACCCAGCAGGTCGACCTCCACGCCCACGGTGTTTTCCATCTCCTCGGCCGTGATCGAGGTGTGGCAGTTCGCGCAGATGTCCTTGCTCGCGTAGAAGGTGTGGTTCGTGCCGCCCCGATTGTACGCCAGGAGGTCCGGTGGGGGGGTCTGCACCATGTGGCAGTTGGCGCAGGTGTCCTCGATCAGGCTGTGCTTGCCCCGCACGCCCACCTCCACGAAGAAGGCGTTCTGGCCCATGAGCACATCGGCCTGGGCCCCGCCATGGGGGGCACGGCCGTTCACGATGACCTCGTCCAGATCCTGCTCCACCACCTCACCCCGGCGGGTGTTGTGGCACACCATGCAGATGGCACCCCGCCCCGCGTTCACCACCCGGTACCCGGCGGCCAGCTCCGGGGTGTCGTTCTGCACGCGCACCGTGGCGTTGCCGCCGCCCGTGCCCGACTGGGTGCCGATGGCGTGGGGGTCGTGGCAGGCCACGCAGGTCTGGGGCTGGATCTCGTCCGGGGTCCAAGCCACCTCCGGCGTCTCGCCCGGATCGAACCCCAGCTCTGCCCAAGCGATAAAGCCGTTGGCCGTATGGCATCGGGCACAGCTTCCGCGCGTCCCCTCCTCCAGGGCGAGTTCCATGTTTGCGTGGCCGCTCAGCTGCCACTGCTGGAACCGGGCGTGGCGCAGCGGCTCGCCGTGGCACACGGCGCACAAATCGGAGGACAAGCTCACCCGGTTTCCGATGCCGTTCGTGTGGGCCCCACCCGCCCCGTTGGGGCCATGGCAGTTCTCGCACTGGATGTTGGAAAGCCGGGCGATCTCCGGAAAGTTCTGCAGGAATTGGTTGAAATTGTCGCTCCCGCCCGCCGGGTGCCCCTCGGGGAAGAACTCCTCCAAAAACAGGTCATAGGTCGCGAGATCGTCGAACCCGGCATTCGCGGCGGCGTCGTCCCACCCCACGGTGTGGCAGACGAAGCACCCCTCGCCGTAATGGCCCGCGGAGCCCCGGTTCAGGTTGTCCGTGAAGATCTCGGCATGGCCGGTGGCGGGCCACTCCTCGAACTCGTGGTATGCGGTGGCGGGGTCCCCATCGTGGCAGCCCGTGCAGGCCCCAAGCACCGGCCGGCCGTCCCCGTCGAGGGCCGTGAGGCCACCTTCCCACCGGGCGGCGTAAATCTCTAGCGTTTCCCCGCTGTTCGCCTCGGTTACGGCGTAGAGGCCCGGCACGTCCGGGGTGAACTCGGGGTTCCGGGTCTGGGCGTCCACCAACTGCGCGGCGGACCCGCTGGGCGCCGTGAGGCTCCAGTCGTAGTCCTCCTGCTCCGCCCCCTGCAAAAGCACCGGCACGCCGATCGGCGCGTTCCGAAGGCCCGCGGCTGGGCTCCAGGGAAGCTCGGTGTGGATGTCCACCGTTTTCGTGTAGGTGCCCGAAGTGGTCTCGACGGTCACGGTGAGCCCCACGTGGCCGGCCTCCTCCAGGGCGAAGGGGTTGATCCCCAACACGTAGAACCGGTCGAGGAGGAACTCGCGCCCCTCGCCCTCCTCCGGCACCGGCACGTTTTCGGGCAACTCGTCCGGGCCGATGGCCGGCTCGTCGAGGGCCTTGAGGAGCTCGGCCTTGTAGGCGTCGCGGTCGGGGAGGGTGATCGTGAAGGTACCGTCCTCGTTTTTCTCGATCGCGACCTCCACGCTGTTCGACTGGGTCACCCGGATCTCCTGGACCTGGGACCCATCGTAGGGTGTGACCGACACCGAGGCCGTCATCGTGGCGCCCGGCTGCGCGTCGCCCTCGAGGGTGACGTCGACGACCACGGGAGAGTCGGGGGCGAGGGCCACGTCCACGGTGCGCGTCTCACCGGCCGTGACCGCCACGCTTTCCGTCTCGGCCGCGAAGCCGTCCTTGGCGAACGTGAGGGTATAGGGCCCGATGGGCAGGTCGGGCAGGCTGTACGCGCCGTTGGCGTCGGTGGTGGTGGTGCGGCCCCCTGGCTCGGCCGTCACGGTCACACCTTCCAGGGCCGCCCCCGCCGCCTCGTTCGTCACGGTGCCGGTGATGCTGCCCACGCTGGTGCCCGGAGCGCCGTCGTCGCCGTCGTCGCCGGCGCAGCCGCCGAGGGCCAGGGCGCCGCCCAGGGCCAGCACCCACGCAAACCTCCAAAGTCCTGCCTTTCGTCTCATGGCCTCTCCTCCTTTTGTTTGAGGGGTGATTCCGTCCGATCGCTCACCGCTCCCCCCGCCACGGTTGGGCCGGTCGCGCGCCAGGTTTTTCCGCATGCAGACCTCCTCGATTTGGACTTTCGACGGGCAACCCGTTACGGGTTGTTCCACACCTTGTCGTGACAGGCGAAGCAACTCCAACCGTCGCCCCACGAGCCGTTCCGGGGCGCCCGTCCCCCCTCGAGGGTGGGGCCGTGGCAGTACGAAAGGGTGCAGGAAGTGGCGTCGCCGCCCCGGTCGTTCACGAAGTCCCCGTGGGCTTCCAGGTCTTCCCCCGGTAGCCGGCCAAATCGGGCCCCGATGGGATCGCCGTCCGGGTGCACCAGTCGCTCGTCCGTGGCGGCTCCTCCGAGGTGGCAGTCGGCGCACCCGGGGGGCGTGCCGGGCTGGAGCACCCCTTCGTTAAGCACGTCCGCGTGGCACTCGGCCAGGCAGGAGCCCACGCCGATCCGGCTCACGGCCACATGGTCGTTCTCCCATCCCTCGGGGTGACGGTAGGCAGCGCCGGGCCCCGCCGGATGGCAGGCGCTCGCCGTCTCCGCGGAAAACGGGGCGAAACAACTCGGCGCCTCCGGTTCGGGGCTCGGGGCCGTCGTCGTCGTCCCGTGACACAGCCCGCACGCCTCGAGCCCGTCCCGGCCCACGATGCGGTGGGAGGCGGCGTAGGTCGGGTCGGGATCGTTCGCCCCCTGCCATCGCGCCGGGTGGGCTCCGGCCTTCGCGTGGCACTCGCTGCACCCCACGCCTACGAACCCACCCGAGAAGGACCGGGTGCCGGGCTCCCCGTGGCACGACTGGCAGCGCGTGAGGTCCTCCACCGCGCCGGGCCCGTGGAGTTCGGGGGCGGAGAAGGGCAGTTGGTGGGAGACGGCGCCGGGGCCATCCCCGTGACAACCGACGGATTCCCCCTGCGCGCTCGTGAACGTGGCCGAAAAACAACCGGGCGCCTCGGGCTGGGGCGACGCCCCTGCGGCCTCCACCGCGTGGCACAGGGCACACCCGGTGTCCATGGCGGCCGGAGGAGTTCCCCGGTGAGTCTCGAGGTAGCCGTCGCCGGCGTCCTCCCGAACCCACCCGATCGGGTGAGCCCCCGCGTCCGGGTGGCAGCCGGAGCAGTCTCCACCGGGCCGGCCGAGGATGGCGTGGTCGGCGACGAAACCGCCGTCGAACCGGTTCCCATGGCTGGCGTGGCACCCGGCGCATTCCCTCAGATTCGCCCGGGCGGCGCGGCCATGGGCTTCCGGGGCGGAGTACGAGGCGGGGTGCGGGGCCGGCGGGCCGGCCTCGTGACACGAGGACTCGAAACATCCGGGCGCCCCCGAGAGTGAACTGCCCCTGAGGTCGGCGCCGTGGCAGGCCGCAGCGGCGCACCCAGTCCAGGACCACGCCCTCGCGAACCCCCGATGGTCCGCCAGAACGTCGTCCCAGTCGGCCGGATGCGCACGGAACGGCGGACCCTCCAGATGGCAGGTCAGGCAGTCGGGCGCGCGGCCGCTCCCCCGGTAATCTGCACCGTGGCACACGGTGCAGCCCTCGACCGGTTCCCCTGCGTGCAGGGAGACCCAGCCGTCGGGGTGGGCAGCCCCGTCGGGCAGATCGCCCTCAGTGGCGCACCCACCCGCCAGCACGGCGCCGACGAGCCCCAAACCGAGCAGACACGAAACGAGCTGGCGCATGCTGCGATTCTCCTTAGGCCTGGCGGCGCGTCACCCGTGGCAACGGGCGCAACTCTTGGCGGTCTTGGGATTTCCGTGGCACCGCAAGCACGAGGTGGGATCGAGCCGAGCATCGATGCGGTGCCGCGAGAGGTAATCGCCCCGGTGCGGAAGGGCCCGGTAGGTCTCCGCCTGCCGGAACACGGAAGGCTTCAGCTCCACGCGGGTGGCGTGGCACTCGTTGCAGAACTTCTGGGCATGGCACATGCCGCACACGGCCTCGCTTCCCTTAACGTGTAGCCGATGCTCCTCGGCCCATCGCAGGCCGTGGTCGAAATCGCGGTACGCCAGGGAGTCCCCCACGGGATCGTGGCACTCGGTGCACACGGGATTCCCTCTGCCCAGGGGTTCCGGGTGCGCCGTCGGGAGCACGCGCTCTTGCATCACGGCGCACGCCGAAACCGCGGCCACCGCGACCAGGAACGGGATCCACCGAACCGTTCTTCGCATGGGTATGCTCTCCGCGCAGGCGGTGCCGTTCAGGGCACCGAAAAGGTCCATTTCAGATTCACCAGGGCTCGGACGTCCTTGTCGTAGTACGGGTCGGCGCTGTAGTCGGCCGAGAGGCTCGCCTCCAAACGGTCATCAAGCGCCCGAACTCCGCCGGTGAGGGAGCCGTACACCGAACTCCGATCTCCCCCGATCTCCTCGTCGTAACGGGCCGCCACAAGGTCCGCTGAGCCGAACCACACACCCCGGCTCGCGTAGGCCCAGGCCCGCCCCAGGACATACCGGTGTTCGTCCTCGTCTCCCTGGGCCCGGCCCACCTCTGCCCCAACCCAGGAACTCTCGCCGAACGGGAATGCCCCCAAAAGACCGCCGTAGCGGGCGCCTTCATCGCGCTCCGTATAGCGGTACTCCCGCCAACGCGCCCCCACCTGCGCCGATCCGCCGATCGTCCACTCCGCGTCGAGGCCGAACAGGGCCAGGGTTTCGTCCTGCGTCCGGAGGAAACCCAGCGGGCCGGACCGCGTGGTCGCGGCCTCGGGAAACGCCTCGAGTTCATACCGTTCGAACCGCGGGGTCAGGGTGAACGGCCCAACGTACACGGGCAACTCGGCGGTGACCTCCTGGGTCCCCCCGTCCGCCGTGTTGAACACGCCGCGGGCTCGCAAGCAGGCCAGATCCCCAAGTCGCACGGTCCCGTCCGCCGACGCGAGCTCCTCGACCCTGTCTCCATCGTCGTCGGCCGCCTGGAACGACACGCCGAGATCCCACAACGAACCCCAGCGATGCGCCACCCGCGCCCCCCAGAGGCGATCCCCGGAACGGCCGCCCGACGCGTCGAACGCCGCGGGCATTCCACCGAACGCCTCCACCGAGAAGCCCCCCGCCAGGCCCGCCCGTGCGACGACCCCGTCGATCACCTCGTTGGCCGGGCCCGAGAACAGGGACGTCCTCCCGGCCCTGACCTCCAGGTCCCACTGCTCCGGCGCGTAGCGCAGATACCCGTATAGGAGTTCGCCGGCCGAATCGTCCTCGAACACTCCGGCGCCGTCGAAGCTGTGCCGCCCCCATCCGTAGGCGTGGAACGACACCGGCCCGATGCCGGCGAGGTCCAACCCGAGGTACTCGTAAACCGGAAACGCCTTGGCGTTCTCGGCGTTTTCGGTGTCCCGCTCCAAATGCCGAAGGATGGTCTCGGTCGTCACGGTCGCCTCCAACGCGTACCCCCATCCGGGTGCGACCGCCAGCACCGCGGCGCCGATCCAGGCTCCTGCCCTTCGTTTCATCCGGCTCCGCCTCCTTATCTATGGGGCGCACAAACCCCCTATCCAAAAGTTCCCGACGTGGGTGCTAAGCCAAACCAGGCCCGCGGCTACGCCTCCCGGAAATCCATTTAGGCGAACCGTCGCGCGGGTCAGGGCACGATTCTCCAGAAAACCGATGTGCGTATCGCTTGTGCCCTCTAGCACATTCCGTGCCGCGGGGTTGCGCCAGGAAAACACTAGGAGATTCCAGCAAGGTACTGTGGGGCGGAGAAGGGCCGCCGGTCAGTTCGTGACCAAACCGGACTGCGGGGGTGATCAGACCGTGACCACCCCGCTGGCCGCCTTGACGGGCCGGAGACGCGCGGGCAGAGTGGCGGGCCAACCGAGATCCGGGGAGGAAACCGTGGGGAAGCCGGTGCTGGAAGCCCGGGGGCTTAGGGCCTGGGCGGGGGGATCCGCCGTGGTCGAGGGGGTGGACCTCGCCCTGGGGCCGGGGGAGGTGGCCTGGATCGGGGGGGCGTCGGGCGCCGGGAAAACGACGATGCTCCGGGCGCTCGCCCGGCTCGGGCCGTGGGAAGGGAGGCTTCTCCTTCGGGGGGAGGACGCGGCCCGGATCCCGGCCCACCGGTGGCGGGCCCGGGTGGTGCTCGCGCCGTTTCCGCCCGTGGCCCTGGGGGCCACGGTGGCCGAGGACCTGCGGGCCCCCTGGCGGTTGCGGGTGCGAAGAGGGGGGCCGGTGCCGGACGACGGCGCCCTGGAGCGGGAACTCGGCCTCCTGGGCCTCGGGGAGATCGGGCTCGGCCGCCCCACGGCGGAGCTCAGCCAGGGCCAACTGGGACGGCTCGCCCTGGCCCGGGCGCTGCTCGCCCGGCCCGAGGTGCTCCTCCTGGACGAGCCCGCGGCGAACCTGGACCCGGAGGCCGCGGAACGGGTGGCGGAGCGGCTGGGGCGCTTCGCGCGCGAGGGCGGGGTGGCCGTGGTGGCCGGACACGGCGAGCCGTGGCCCGGGGTCACCCGGCGGTTCCGGATCGCCGGCGGGCGGCTGGAGGCGCTCCCGTGACGGGCGCGCTGCCCATCGGCCCCTGGCAGCTCGCCCTCGCGGCCGGGTTCCTGGCCGTGGCGGCCGGGCTTTCGCTCGCCCTCTCCCTAGGGCTCACCCGGTCGCTCCTCGTGGCGGCGGCCCGGGCCTACGCCCAGCTCCTCGCCCTGGGGCTGGTGCTCCGGTGGGTGTTCGGGGTGGGCACCCCGTGGCTCGTGCTGGGGATCCTGGGGCTCATGATCGCCGTGGCGGCCCAGACCCTCACGGCCCGGGTCCAGGCGGCGCCGCCCGGGCTCTTCCTGCGGGGCCTGGGGGCCCTGGCGGTGTCGGGGTTCACGGTGACGCTCGCGGTCACGGGCCTCGTGGTGCGGGTGGAGCCCTGGTGGGACCCGCGGTACGTGATCCCCATCGGCGGGATGGTGGTGGGAAACTCCCTGAACGGGGTGGCCGTGTGCCTCGACCGGCTCTTTGCCGACCTCCGGGCCCGGGCCCGGGAGATCGAGGCCCTGCTGGCGCTGGGGGCCACACCCTGGGAGACCGTGCTCCCGAGCGCCCGGGCGGCCCTACGGGCCGGGCTCATCCCCACGATCAACGCCATGGCCGCCGCGGGGATCGTGTTCATCCCGGGCATGATGACCGGCCAGGTGCTCTCGGGCACCGACCCGCGCACGGCCGCCGCCTACCAGATCGTGGTGCTCCTCATGATCGCGGCGGCCACGGCCCTGGGCTCGGTGCTCGCCCTCCTCGCCGGGTACCGAAGCGCCTTCGACCGGGAGGAACGGCTAGGAAGCGAGGCTGGGAAGCTAGAACGCTAGGATGCTAGGAGGCTGGGACGTTCCGGCGCCGCGTCGGCGCCGCCTCGCCGCCTAGCTGCCTAGCTGCCTAGCCGCCTAGCTGCCTCGCTGCCTAGCCGCCCAGCCGCTTACCCCTCCTTCGCCAACCGCCGGAGCACGGTGTGGAGGATGCCGCCGTTTCGGTAGTACTCCATCTCCACCGGTGTGTCGATCCGGACCACGGCCCGGAAGGTCTTCTCCGTTCCGTCCTCGGCCCGGGCGCGCACGGTGACCTCCTGGCCCGGCGCGAGGTCCTCGCCGAGGCCCTCCACCGTGAACACCTCGCGGCCCGTGAGGCCCAGGCCCTCCACCGACTCCCCCTCCCGGAACTGGAGGGGCAGCACCCCCATGCCCACGAGGTTCGAGCGGTGGATCCGCTCGTAGCTCTCGGCGATGACGGCCTTGACCCCCAGGAGCGCCGTGCCCTTGGCGGCCCAGTCGCGGCTCGAGCCCATGCCGTAGTCCTTGCCGGCCAGCACCACGAGCGGCGTGCCCTCGGCCCGGTAGCGCATGGCGGCGTCGTAGATGGGGAGCACCTCGCCGGTGGGCAGGTGGGTGGTGAACCCGCCCTCGGTGCCCGGGGCCAGGCGGTTTCGGATCCGCACGTTGCCGAAGGTGCCCCGCATCATGACCTCGTGGTTCCCCCGGCGGGACCCGAAGGAGTTGAAGTCCTCGGGCTTCACCCCCCGCTCCATGAGGTACCGGCCGGCCGGGGTGTCGGGGCCGAAGGCGCCGGCCGGGGAGATGTGGTCGGTGGTCACGGAGTCGCCGAGCACGGCCAGGGCCCGGGCGTTTTCGATGGGCCGGATGCCCGGCGGGTCCAGGGTGAGGTCCTGGAAAAACGGGGGCTCCTGGATGTAGGTGGAGGCCGGGTCCCAGTCGTAGAGCTCGGCCCCCCGGGCCCCGATGGCGTTCCAGAGGTCGTTGCCCTCGAACACCCGGCCGTATTCCTCGGCGAACATCCGGTCCGACACGGCCCGGGCCACGGCCTCGCGCACCTCGGCGTCGCAGGGCCAGAGGTCCTTGAGGTACACCGGCTCGCCGTTGGGGTCGTGGGCCACGGGCTCCCGGGTGAGGTCGATGTCCACCGTGCCCGCGAGCGCGTAGGCCACCACCAGGGGTGGGCTCGCCAGGTAGTTGGCCTTCACGAGCGGGTTGATCCGGCCCTCGAAGTTCCGGTTCCCCGACAGCACCCCGGCCACCACGAGATCGTTCTCCACCACGGCCCGGGCCACGGGTTCGGGGAGCGGTCCGCTGTTGCCGATGCAGGTGGTGCAGCCGTACCCCACTAGGTGGAACCGCAGGGCCTCCAGGTAGGGCAGGAGCCCGGCGGCCTCCAGGTACCGGGTGACCACCTTGGAGCCGGGGGCCAGGCTCGTTTTGACCCAGGGCCGCACCGTGAGCCCCTTCTCCACGGCGCGCTTGGCCACCAGCCCGGCCGCCAGCATGAGCGACGGGCTCGAGGTGTTGGTGCACGAGGTGATGGCCGCGATCACCACGGCCCCGTGGGTCAGCGAGGCCTCGACCCCGTCCAGGTCCACCCGGACCCGCTGGCCGTTGTAGGTGTCGTGGCGGCGCGGGGCGTGGACCACCGGCGCCTCCAGCGGCTGGCCGCCCTCCCCCACCCAGCGGCAGTTGGTTTCGTCCTCGGGCAGGTCGGCCTCCACGCCCTTGGCGTAGGTGGTGCGAAGGGCCTCGTAGAACGACCGCTTCACCCGGCCCAGGGGGATCCGGTCCTGGGGCCGCTTGGGCCCGCTGATCGCCGGCTCCACGGTGGAGAGGTCGAGCTCCACCACCTCGCTGTACCGGGGCTCGGGCCCGCCGTCGGTGCGGAAGAGCCCCTGCTCCTTGGTATACCGCTCCACCAGGTCCACCTGGTCGGGGCTCCGGCCCGTGAACCGCAGGTAGGCGAGGGTCTCCTCGTCCACCGGGAAGAACCCGGCCGTGGCCCCGTACTCGGGGGCCATGTTGGCGAGCACCGCCCGGTCCGGGAGCGCGAGCCGCCCGACCCCGTCGCCGAAGTACTCGACGAGCTTGCCCACGACCCCGTGCTGGCGCAGCAGTTCGGTGACCCGGAGCACGAGGTCCGTGGCCGTGACCCCGGGCCGCAGCTCCCCGGTGAGCCGCACCCCCACCACCCGGGGCACCAGCATGTACACGGGCTGGCCCAGCATGACCGCCTCGGCCTCGATGCCGCCCACGCCCCAGCCCAGGATCCCCAGCCCGTTGATCATGGTGGTGTGGGAGTCGGTGCCCACGAGCGTGTCGGGGAACGCCACCCCGTCCCGGGCCACCACGACCTGGCCCAGGTACTCCAGGTTCACCT
This sequence comes from Deferrisoma palaeochoriense, assembly GCF_054656955.1. NCBI lineage: Bacteria > Pseudomonadati > Thermodesulfobacteriota > Deferrisomatia > Deferrisomatales > Deferrisomataceae > Deferrisoma > Deferrisoma palaeochoriense. The sequence goes on along the minus strand of NZ_BAAHXI010000028.1, from coordinate 651 downwards.
GGTGGCAGATGCCCGTGGCCGGCGGCACCACCCGGAAGTTGGCGAAGGCCTTCTGGCCCCACTTCAGGAACTCGTAGCGCTCGCGGTTCCGCTCGAACTCCTTCCGGGCGTTGAAGCCGAAGGCGTCCTCGGTGCCGAACCGGTCCACCTGCACGGAGTGGTCGATCACGAGGTCCACCGGGATGAGGGGGTTGATCCGCTTGGGGTCGCCGCCCAGCCGGGCCATGGCCGAGCGCAGGGCCGCCAGGTCCACCACGGCCGGCACCCCGGTGAAGTCCTGGAGGAGCACCCGGGCCGGCATGTACGCGATCTCGCGCTGCTCCCCCGCCACCGGGTCCCACCCGGCCAGGTACGCCACGTCGTCCTCGGTGACGTGGTACCCGTCGCAGTGGCGAAGCAGGTTCTCGAGGAGCACCTTGAGGGTGAACGGCAGGGTCGAGACCCGACCCAGGCCCTGGCGCTCCAAAGCCGGCAGGCTGAAGGCATCCAGGCGGCCGGCGGCGGTTTCGAGCGAGATCCGGGACGAGAACGGGTTGGCCATGGTGCGGCTCCTTTGCTGGCAGGGGGTCAAGCGAAGAGCCGCAAAGGATTCCATAGCCGCCGGGTGGGTGCAAGCGCGCGCGGGCCGGGCGGACGCGCGGCCGTTAGGAC
>NZ_BAAHXI010000027.1:0-47802 GCF_054656955.1 Deferrisoma palaeochoriense | reverse complement strand
GGCCAAGCGGACTGGCGAAAACGCCCAGAGTTTCTGAGTGCCTCCGTCCACGCGGCTGAGTGACGGATGCAGCGTAAGCCGGATGCCGCACTCACGCACGGCCGGAAGCAGGTCCCATGCCCCCGCGATCTCCTTGCGCGCCTCTATTGGCGCCGGGTTCATAGGACGCTCACGGCCTTCGCAGTTTCGTCGAGTTCACCCTCGATCCGCCGTTGAGGCCGGCTCCTAAGGCGCCGCACGCCCTGCGCCTGGGCCCCGGCTTCACAGCCGGGCGATCTCCCGGAGGGCCCGGACCAGGGCCTCGGCGTCGGCCAACGAGTTCAGCGCCCCGAAGCTCGCCCGGACCGAGCCGGCCGGGAACGACCCCAGGGCCTTGTGAGCGAGCGGCGCGCAGTGGAGGCCCACCCGGACCGCGATGCCGTGGAGCTCGTCCAGGGCGAACCCCACGTGGGCGCCGTCCCGGCCCTCGAGGTTGAACGACACCACGGCCACCCGCTCGGCCGGGTCCTCCGGGCCGTAGAGCACGAGCCCCGGGATCCGCCGAAGCTCGGGAAGCAGGACCCCGAGGATCTCCTCCTCGTGGCGCCGGACGGCCTCGACCCCCCGGCCGAGAAGCCACTCGACCCCCGCCCCGAGCCCCGCGATCCCGGGGGTGTTCAGCGTGCCGCCCTCCAGGGCCTCGGGCATCTCGGCCGGCATCCGGGGCTCCTCGCTCCGGGTCCCGGTGCCCCCGTCGAGGAGCGGCTCCAGTTCGAGATCGGGATGCACGTAGAGCACCCCGGTGCCCTGGGGCCCCAGGAGGCCCTTGTGGCCCGGGGCGGCCAGAAGGTGGCAGCCCAGGTCCTCCACGGCGATCGGCACGACCCCGGCGGTCTGGGCCGCGTCGAGCAAAAACACGATTCCCTTCTTCCGGCACAGTTCCCCCACCTCGGCCGCCGGTTGCAGGGTGCCCGACACGTTCGACGCGTGCACCAACGCCACGAGCCGGGTCTCGGGCCGGATGGCCTTCTCGATCTCGGCGGCCCGCACCCGGCCCTGGGCGTCGGCCCCCACCCGGGTCACCGAGACGCCCTTCCGCTCCAGGGCGGCCAGGGGCCGGAGCACGCTGTTGTGCTCCATCACCGAGGTGACCACGTGATCCCCCGGCCGAAGCACCCCCTTGAGGGCCTGGTTCAAGGCGTGGGTGCCGTTTAGGGTGAAGACGATCCGGGCCGGGTCGGCCACCCCGAAGAGCCGGGCCACGGCCTCGCGGGCGCCGTGGATCCGGCGGGCCGCCTCCAGGGCCCGGCGGTGGCCCGAGCGGCCGGGATTGGCCCCGAGCTCCAGGGCCTCGGCCGCGGCCCGGTACACCTCCGGCGGCTTGGGATGGGAGCTGGCGGCCTGGTCGAGGTAGATCATGGCGGCACCGGGCCGGGGCAGGAGGCGTCGCGGCCGTCGGGACCGGCGAGGCCCGGGCACCCCCCCCGGCACGAAGCCGAGAGCCCACAGGCCCCGCAGGCCTCGGGCACGGCCCCCAGCCGGGCGGCCGCCTCGGCCCGCCGGGGGGCGGCCCAGAGGCCGGTCAGGGGGGTGGAGGCGAGGTCGCCGAGGTCCACCGGGTGGGTCCGGCAGGCCACGAGCCGGCCTTCGGCCGTCACGTGGGCGAGGAACGAGGCCCCCTGGCAGCCCCGGTAGCCCGACACGTCGAGGCCCATGTCCCGGGCGAGGAAGAGATCGTGGACCCGGGCCTCCAACCCCTCGCCCTCGGCCCGCCAGAGCTCCGCGGCCCGGGCCCGGTCCCCGGCCGAAAGGGGCCGGGCCGGTGCGGGGGGGTTCAGCAGATCCACCCCGGACAGGCCGTACGCGCGGGCGAGCCGGACCGCCTCGGGCAGCTCCCCGAGCCCCTCGGGATCGCACCACAGCGCGGGCCCGAGCCGGTGGGTGGCCCCGGCCAGCGCCTCGACGCTCCGCTCCGGCCGGTAGGGGGGCAGCACCTTCACCTCGGCCTCGGCCACGGCCCGCGGCCCCAGGGCCTCGAAGGCGGCCAGAAGGGGGTCGGCGCGCCCCAGGAGCGACGGGCGGGGCCCCGAGGCCTCGGCCCACCCGTGGGCGAGGCCAGAGAGACCGGCGAGTGCCGTGGGAGCCACGTGGACCTCGACGAACAGCACCCGGGCCTCGCACAGCCGGCCCCAGAGCGCCCTGGCGAGGTCCGGGTCGGGCGGCAGATCCCAGGTCACGCGCACGGGGGCGGAGAGCTCAGGCATCGTATTTGGGCAGGGGAACCTTCAGGAACTCGACCCCCTCCTCCCGGAGGGCCTCCTCCTCGGCGGGGGTTGTGGTGCCCCGGATGTTTCGGGCCTCGGCCTCGCCCCGGTGGATCTTGCGGGCCTCTTCGGCGAACCGGTCGCCCACGTCCTCGAAATGCTTCTCCACGAACCGGGCGAGCGCGAGGAAAAAGGCCTCGGGCCGGGGCTTCTCGGCCTGCCCCGCGCCGGGGGGCGGGGTCTCGGGGGCGGTCCGCCGGGCCACGTGCACGGCCGGGGCGCTCGGCTCCTTCTTGATCTTCCCCGACCCACACAGGGGGCACACGAGGAGCCCCTCGGCGAGCTGGCGCTCGAACTCCTCCCGGTTCCGGAACCAGCCCTCGAACCGGTGTCCCTGGTCGCACGACAGATCGAACGTGATCATCGGGCCTCCGCGGACCGCTCTGCGAGGTAGGCCTCGAGCCGGTCCATGCCCTCGCGGATGTTCTCGAGGGAGTTGGCGTAGGTGAACCGGATGTACCCTTCCCCCCCGGGGCCGAAATCCACCCCCGGCGTGCACCCCACCCGGGCCTTCTCCAGGATGTCGAAGGCGAACCGGTAGACGTCGTCGGTGAGGTGGCGCACGTTCACGAACACGTAGAACGCCCCCGTGGGGTGGCACCGGAACCGGAACCCCATGGCCTCGAGCCGCTCGATCATGTAGCGCCGGCGCCGGTCGTAGGTGGCGAGCATCTCGGCCACGTGGGGGTCGGTCTGGGTGAGGGCCGCGATGCCCGCCCGTTGCACGAAGGCGTTGGCCGAGATGAAGAAGTTCTGCTGGAGCTTCTGCATGGGCCGCACGAACTCGGGCGGGGCGATCACGTACCCGAGCCGCCAGCCGGTCATGGCGTAGAGCTTCGAGAACCCGTTGATCACGAAGGCCCGGTCGGTGAACTCCAGGATCGAGTGCTCCCGGCCCTCGTACACGAGCCCGTGGTAGATCTCGTCGGACACCACGTAGGCCCCGGCGGCCTCGGCCCGACGGGCCACCTCGGCCAGCCGGTCGCGGTCGATCAGGGTGCCCGTGGGGTTGGCGGGCGAGTTCACGAGCACGGCCTTGGTCCGGGGCCCCACCGGCCCCGTGAGGTCCTCGGGCACGAACTGGAACGCGTCCTCCTCGCGCACCCGCACCCGCACCGGCTCCCCCCCGCAGAACTCGATGATCGGGGGATAACAGGCGTAGCACGGGTCGGTGACCACCACCTGGTCCCCCGGGTCCAGGAGCGCCGCGAAGGTGAGGAACAGGGCCGGCGACGACCCCGAGGTCACGATCACCCGCTCCGGGTCCACGTCCACCCCGTACCGGGCCCGGTAGTGGGCCGCGATCTCGGCTCGCAGTTCGTGGATCCCCAGGCTGTGGGTGTAGTGGGTCTCCCCCCGCTCCAGGGCCTCGGCGGCGGCCCGCCGCACGGGCTCGGGGGTGTCGAAGTCGGGCTCCCCGACCTCGAGGTGCACGATGTGCGCCCCGCCCCGCTCCATGGCCACGGCGGTTTCCAGCACGTCCATCGCGATGAAGCTCGGCAGCGCCTGGGCCCGGCGGGAAACCGGCGAGGCGCATCGGGCCTGGGACGTTTCGGTCATGGGTGCTCTGCCCCCGGTGCACGAAGAAGTAACGGATTCCGCGATCGGCCCCTTGCCCGACGCGGAGCGGCCCCCCGGAGTCCTGCAAAGGCAGCTTTCGCCCCCCCGGGCCTTGCGGGCTTTGCTGGCTTTGCGAGCCTTCCAGCTTTCCAGCCGCCTAGCCGCCTAGCCGCCTAGCCGCCCAGCCGCCCAGCCGATCATAACAGCCGGTTTTCCCAACCGGCAAGGCGAGCTTGCCCCGGCGGGCCGGCTGGCTTAGCCTGGACCCTCGACGTTTGCGCCGGTCAAGGAGGCCGAGATCATGGTGCGGGTGCTCTTCGAGATCAGCCTCCCCGAGGCCGCCCTGGAGGAGATCGCGGGGCTCCTCGAGCCCGGCCGGTTGGCACCGGGGGCCGGCGGGGGCGTGCAGTTCTCGGGCCGGGGGCGGGGCTGCGAGGGGCCGGCCGTGGGGGGAGATGCCCGCTGGACCCCCTGCTGGATCACCCTGGAGTGGCCCGAAACGCCGCCCGCGGCGGAGGCCCGGCGGGCCCTGGAGGTCCTGAAGCGCGCGCTGGCCGCGGCCTGTGAGCCCTTCGGCTTGGAGCTCCGGGCCATACCCGCCACGGCCCAGGTGGGCGACGCCTACCTGCGGTTCAAGGACCTCCCCGACGTGGCGGACGAACTGGAGTGAGGGAGACAACCCCCGGCCATGGAACCCCTGGCGTTTCGGGAGGACATCCTGCCGCCGCTCCTAGCCCTCGTGCTCTCGGTCGCGGCGCACCTGGCGGCCGCCTGGTGGTTCCCCGGGCCCGGGGCACCGGACCGGAGGGAACCCGAGGCCGTGCTCGTGGAGATGCGAGAACTCCCGGCCGAACCGGCCCCCGCGCGGGACCGGCGGCCCCGCCCCCCGGCCCGGCCCAGGCGCCGGCCGAAGGCCGAGCCAAAGCCGGAGCGGACGCCCAAGCCGCCCCCCAAACCGGAACCGGCGCCACACGAGGCTCCGCCGCCGCCCGCGACCCCATCCCCGGCGCCCCGACCCGAGGAGGCCCCGCCGGCCCCGCGTCCCGGGACGGTCGCGGAGGCGGCCCCCGCTCCCGAGGCCGAGCCCCGGCCGGCTCCGCCGCCCCTCGCCGCGCTCCTACCCCGGAGCCAGGACCTCGCCGCCGCCGTGCGGGAACCGCCCGACCCCACCGCGGGCGCCGAGGAGGTGACCCTGCAGCTCGGGGCGGCCGACCCGCGCTACCGGGGATACCTCGACCGGGTGCAGGCGGCGATCGACGTGTCGTGGCGGTGGAAGGAGGCGCTCCTGGCGGCGGGCCGGCCCGGTTCCGTGACCGTGGGCTTCACGATCACGGCCGATGGCCGGGCCGAGGAGATCGAGATCACCCGGAGCTCGGGGAGCCCGGTGCTCGACGACGAGGCGGCCGAGGCCGTGCGCCGGGCGGTGTTCCCGGAATTCCCCCGGCACTGGAGCATCCGGCGCCTGCGGCTCTTCGCCCAGTTCGAGTACCGGTTGGAGTGACGACCGTGGGGACGGGTGGACGGTGGGACGTGCGGACGCTGGGATGCGTGGACGTTAGGACGCGAGGACGTGGGGACGGTAGGACGTTGGGACGCTTGGACGTGCGGACGGAACCTCCCCACGCCGGAGCCGCCCGGCCGCCCAGCCGCCTAGCCGCCTAGCCGCCTCGCCGCCTCGCCGCCTCGCCGGCTGGCGCGTCCTAGCGTCCGCGCCGACTCACTCCTTCGAGATCTTCTCCAGGGCCTGTTTCACGGCCTCCTCGGTGGAGCGAACGGTGTCGGCCACGTCCTTGGCCCGCTCCAGGGGCTCGAGCACGGCCCGGCCGTCGGCCCGGCCCTGGAGGACCCCCAGGTCCCGGGCCAGCAGATACCCGACGCCCAGGAGCCCGAGCAGGATCACGATCCAGCCGATTCCCTTCATGGGTCTCACCTCCGGGTGCTGCGTCGTTCCCCCTTTCCATCGGACGAGGAGGTCCCCCCCTTGAACCCGTTCGTCCCCTTTCCCGAACCCCGGGTGTTCGGCGTGTTCCAGGCCCGGCGCCAGCGGTTCCTGGCCGACGTGGTGCTCGACGACGGCACCCCCACGGTGGCGCACTGCCCGAACACCGGCTCGATGAGGGGGTGCCTCTTCCCGGGGCACCGGGCGCTCCTGTGGGACAGCCGAAACCCCAAACGGAAACTCCGCTACACCTGGAAGGCGATCGAGGCCGACGGGTTCTGGGTGGGGGTGGACACCGGCGTGCCCAACCGGCTCGTGGCCGAAGCGGTGCGACGCGGGGCGATCCCGGGGCTTTCCGGGTTCGACCAGATCCAGCGGGAGCGCCCCATGGGGGAGCGGAGCCGGGTGGACCTGGTGCTTCGGGGCCCGGCGGGCCGGTGCTGGGTCGAGGTCAAGAACGTGACCCTCGTGGAGGACGGGGCCGCCCGGTTCCCCGACGCCGTGACCGCCCGGGGGCTCCGGCATCTGGAGGAGCTCGCGGCCCGGGTGGCCGAGGGCGACCGGGCCGCCATGGTGTACGTGGTGCAGCGCGAGGACGGCCGGCGGTTCGAACCCGCGGCCGACATCGACCCGGCCTATGCCGAGGGCCTGGCCCGCGCCGCCCGGGCCGGGGTGGAGGTCTACGCCCTCGGCACCCGGGTGACCCCCGAGGGGGTCGCGGCCACCGGGCTTTTGCCGGTCCGGCTGGATCCCGCGTGAACGTCTCCCCTTGTGCCCCGGGATTCGCGCGCTAGGCTTGCCCCCGCGAAGGCGGCGACCCACGGCTCTCCGGGAGGGCGCCCGTGTCCGGGCGTGCCGGTCCCGCGCCCGGGAAAGGAGGAAAGCCATGAGGTTCGGCCGCGCCCTCGTCTCCGCTCTGTTCGCCTGCCTCGTCCTCGCGCCTCCCTCCCCGGCCGCCACCTGCCGCAACGGGATCCAGCCGGGCGGCGCCCTTTACCGGATCTGCGTGCCCGATCCGTGGAACGGCGATGTTCTCGTGTTCGCCCACGGGTACGTCTCGCCCCTGGAGCCGGTCGCGATCCCCGAGAACCAGCTCGTGCTCCCCGACGGCACCTCCATCCCCGACCTCGTGACCGGGCTCGGGTACGCCTTCGCGGCGACGAGCTACCGGGACACGGGACTCGTGATTCCCGAGGCGGTGGAGGACGTCCGGGAGCTCGTGGAGACCGTGTTCCCGGCGGAGGGCCTCTACCCGACCCGGGTTCTCCTCGCCGGGGCGTCCGAGGGAGGGGCGGTGACCGTGCTGGCCCTGGAGGAACACCCGGATCTCTTCTCCGGCGGGCTCGCCGCCTGCGGCCCCGTCGGGAGCTTCCAGCGGCAACTGGACTACGTGGGGGATTTCCGGGTCCTTTTTGACTACTTCTTCCCGGGGGTGCTGCCGGGAACCGCGGTCGAGATCCCGGAGGAACTGATCGCCCGGTGGGACGACGTGTACGTCCCCCGGGTTCTCGCCGCGATCCGCGCAAATCCACACGCCACGGAGCAGTTGCTCCGGGTGGCCCGGGCGCCCGTGGACCCGGCCGTTCCCGAAACCGGGGCCCAGACCGTGCTCGGGGTGCTCTGGTACAACGTGTTCGGCACGAACGACGCCCGGGAGAAGCTTGGCGGGAACCCCTACGACAACACCCGGCGCTGGTACTCGGGCTCGGACAACGACTGGCGGCTCAACCTGCGGATCCAGCGGTTCCGGGCCGACCCCGAGGCCCGGCGGGCCGTGGCGGAGGGGTACGAGACCTCGGGCCGCCTTCGGGTTCCCCTGGTCACCCTCCACACCACGGGGGACCCCATCGTCCCCTACTGGCACGAGCCCCTGTACGGGCTGAAGACCCTGTTCTCGGGCTCGGCCCTCTGGCGCACCCACTTCCGGGTGGACCGCTACGGCCACTGCGCCTTCACCACCGACGAAGTCGTGCAGGCGCTCACGGCCCTCGTGTGGCGGGTCCGGATCGCCGAGTGGCTGCGGTGAGAAGGCGCCAGCCCTTTGGGCCCTCTTTCTTGACAGCCGGGCGGCACCACCCGTAGCCTGAACCGCCATCGCCCGGGCCGGCGGCGCGCCCGGCGGCCCGGGCGAGGGGCTACGGCTGGGAAACGTCACGATAACCTGGCTCGCGGAGGCCCGACGCCTCCTAACCTCCCAGCCTCCCAGCTTCCCAGCCTTTCTTAGGATATTCCGATGTTCGGAATGGGAATGGGCGAAATCCTCCTCGTGTTGGGGATCGCCCTCATCGTGATCGGACCCAAGCGGCTCCCCGACCTGGCCCGCGCCCTGGGGCGGGGCCTGGCCGAGTTCCGCCGGGCGACCGAGGACATCCAGCGGACCATCTACCAGGAGGTCCACAAGCCCCTGGACCCCCAGGAACTCTGGAAGGACCTGGAGAAGGCCCGGGCCCAGACCCGGCCCGGCCCGCCCCCGGACACCGATGCCGAGCCCAAGCCGGCCGATCCGGAAACGCCCGAGAAAACCGACGCGGGACCCGCGTCCGGCGCGTAACCCCTTGGACCGCGACCCCCCATGACCGACACGCCCGAAACCCCGCCCCTCGACCCCGAGGACCAGGAGAAGCTGCCGTTCACGGCCCACCTGGAGGAACTGCGCCAGCGGCTCATCAAATGCGCGGTGGCCGTGATCGCCGGGTTCGCCGCGTGCTACGGGGTGAGTGAACGGCTGTTCGCGTTTTTCGTGCAGCCCCTGGTGGAGGCCCTGCCCGAGGGGAGCCACCTCGCGATGATCCGGGTGCAGGAGGGGTTCCTCACCCACCTCAAGATGGGGTTCCTGGGGGGGGTTCTGCTCGCGAGCCCGGTGATCCTGTACCAGGCCTGGAAGTTCGTGGCCCCGGGGCTCTATCCCCACGAAAAGCGCTACGTCTGGCCCTTCGTGGGCACGGCCACGCTGTTCTTCTTCGCCGGGGTCACCTTCGCGTTCACCGTGGTGTTCCCGTTCGGGTTCAAGTTCCTGCTGGCATACGCCGCCGGGGGGCCGATCCAGGCCTCGATCTCCATCGACGCCTACGTGGGGTTCGCGATCAAGCTCCTTTTGGCCTTCGGGGTGGTGTTCGAGCTGCCGGTGATCGTGTTCTTCCTGGCCAAGATGGGCCTCATCACCCATCGCACCCTGTCCCGGAACCGGGGCTACGCCGTGGTGATCATCTTCATCGCGGCGGCGGTGCTCACCCCGCCGGACGTGGTCACCCAGTTGATGATGGCCGGGCCGCTATGGGTCCTTTACGAGATCAGCATCGTGGTGGCCAGGGTGTTCGGGCCGAAACCCGGGGAGGACGAGGACGGCGAGGAGGGGGAGGACACCGAGGAAGAGCCGGCGGAACAGGGCTCACCCGCCGGCTGATCCGGCCTCTTCCCGCAGGAGCCCGAGCAGGGCCCGGGCCGCAGGCCCCAGGGCCCGGCGGGGGTGCCAAACGGCCAAGAACCGCCGGCTCACGGGGACCACCCCATCCACGGCCACGCTCCGAACCCGGCCCGTGGCCAGGGCCTCGGCCGCGGCCCTCTCCGACACGAACCCGCCGCCCAGCCCGGCCTTCACCGCTTCGAGCACCGCCGTGGTGGACCCGAGCTCGGCCACCACCCGGGGCCGCACCCGGTGCTCCCCCAGGGCCGCCTCCACCGTGCGGCGGGTTCCGGAACCCGGCTCCCGGGCCACCAGGGGCAGATCCCCCAGGTCCTCGGCCGCGATCCGGTCGGCCACCGGCCAGCCCGCCGGCACCAGGAGGACGATCCGGTCCGACCAGAGGGGCTCCGAGGCCAACTCGCCTCCCGCCGCGCTCCCCACGACCCCGAGGCATGCGTCCCCCTCCTCCACCCGCCGGAGCACCTCGCTCGTGTCGGCCACCCGGAGGATCACCCGCACCCCGGGGTGCTCGGCCTTGAACCGGGCCAGCACGGGCGGCAGCAGGTACTCCCCGGGGATCGTGCTCGCGTGCACCGCAAGCTCCCCGGCCACGAGACCCCGCAACGCAGCCGCCTCCTGGGCGAACCGGTCCCGGGAGGCCAGGGCATCGAGGGCTTTCGGAAGAAGCGCTTTCCCCGCGTCGGTGAGCTCCACCGCCCGGGGCAGGCGGTGGAAGAGCTCCAGCCCCAGTTCCTCCTCCAGCTCCCGGATCTGGCCGCTCACCGTGGGCTGGGTGAGGCAAAGCCGTTCGGCCGCCCGCGTGAACCCCCCTTCCCGGGCCACGGCGACGAAGGCCTCCAGGTGCCGGAACGTCACGCCACCACCTCGGCGAGATCCCCGCCCAGGAGTTTCTGGGCCAGGGCTTCCGACAGGAACACCAGGGCCTCCTGGTCGAGGTAGTCGAGCACCCCGCGGTCGACGAGCAGGGTGGCCCGGGCGCCGAACTCCTCGTCGGCGGGCCAGAAGAGAAGGAGGAGCGGCACCCGGGGCAGGGCGTCGATCCGGAACGCCTGGGGCGCCGAGGGGTGCTCCACCGGCCGCCCCCCCACCCGGCCCACGGCCTCGGCCAGCGCCCCGGGCTCCCCGGCGAACCCGTCCGCGATCCGGGCCGCCGAGGCCTCGAACGATTTGGCCTTGCTCACCGAGTTGGGGAGTTCCCGAAACGCGATCCACTCCCCGGCGGGGGGCCTGCCGGTCGCCCGGGTGGCGTAGATGAGAAGGAGGATCTTCACCCACACCGTCGGCGGTTCCCCCTCGGCCACCACGTCGTCCCGGAGGATTCGGTGGGGGATGCCGAGGAACGCCACCTCCACGGCCTCGGGGGGCCCCTTGTGGTAGCGCCCGCCGCACCGCTCGGCCACCTCGGCGAGGTCGCGCCCCGCGATCACGCCCCGCAGGTGCTCCAGAGCCTGCTCGCTGGAGTCGGGCTTCCGACCCCCGCCCTCGGCCCGGTCGGCCTCCAGCTTGGCCCGGATCGCGGCCCCGGCCTCCCCCAGGTGGGGGCAGCGTTCCAGGGGGTAGGCCTCCAGGTACACCGCGGTGGCAAACGCGAAACAGCCCGGCTTCCCGCAGTCGCCGCAGTTCGTGCCGGGCAGGTCTTTGAAGAGATCGAGGACTTTGTAGGACATGGCGGTTCCGTTGGGACGCGTGGACGTTCGGACGGTGGACGCGGCCCCCCCCGACACCCGGAGGGAGAAGCGAACCCGAACTGGCCGCCCCGGCCGGACTCGAGGGACGGCATCCCGGTCGCGGCAGGCCGCGACACAGGAAGCACAATCCCACCCGATTGCTGGGGTCGCTCGCTACCTATTGATACGACAACTCAACTATATCGGAATTGCAGATACCACGGGAAGCCCCAGCCGCCTAGCCGCCCAGCCGTCCAGCCGTCCTGATCCAACCTAGCTCGGCCCACTCCCGGATCCGGCGGGCGAGCGCGATCTGGTCGCGCCACGAGCCGTCCAGGTACCCCGCCCTCTCGGCCCCCACGAGGAACGCCTCGGTCTCGGGGTACAGCGGTTCCGGGTCGGCCCCCCACAGGGGGGTGCCCGGGAGCGGGTGGAAATAGTGGGCGTGGATCCGGGCCCCGAACCCGCGGTGGAGCTCTCGGCAGAGCTCGACCGTGGCCGCCTGCTCGTCGGGCGTTTCCCCCGGGATGCCGAAGATCACGTCCACGTTGGGCCGAAGCCCCGCCCCCGCGGCGTTCCCTGCCGCCGCCACCACGTCGGCCACGGTGTGGCCCCGGCCGAGGAGCCGGAGCACCCGGTCGCTTCCCGACTGGCCGCCGATCACCAGGGTGCGGTTGTGGCAGAGCCGCGCCACGAGCTCGGCCGCCTCGGGCGTCACCCGCTCGGGCCGCACCTCGGACGGGAACGTGCCCAGCACCGGCTCGGCGCCCCGGGCCCGGAGCCCCTTGAGAAGCTCCTCCACCGCCCCGAGGCCTCCCCCGTAGGCCAGGGCGTCCGGGGTGATGAACCGGATCACCCGGCGGCCCGCGGCGACCATGGGGCCCGCCGCGGCCAGCACCGCCTCCGGGCTCCGGTGCCGCACCCGCCGGCGCCCCACCGCGCAAAACCGGCACCCGCCCCGGCACCCCCGGGTGATCTCCACCGGGCCGGGCCGCGCCTCCGAAAGGGCCGGGAACGGGTCCAACTCGGCCGGACCGCCCTCGGGGTCCCGGATCACCGCCGGCCCGTCCCCGGCGGCGAGGAACGGGCCCAGGGTGCGTTCGGCCTCCCCGACGAACACGTGGTCGAACCCGAGGGTCAGGGTGCCTTCCGGATCGGCCGAGGGGTGGGTGCCCCCGGCCACCCACCGGACCCCGGGTAGGCGCGGCCTGAGGGCCGCCACCTCGTCCCGGACCCGCTCCAGGTCCGGGGTCATGAACGAGTAGAGCACCGCGGTGCCCGGCGCCGCAGCGGCCTCGAGGTCGCGAGCCGACCCGGCAGAGCGCCACGCCGCCCCGGCCGCCTCCAGGAGCGCGGCCACCGCGTTCAGCGAATACCGGTTGGTCGGGGTTTCCCGGAGGATGCAAAGGGTTGGGGGTGCCACCGCGTCGGTTCCCTTTCCTGTCCCCGTTCAGGGGAATTTGGTTCCCAGATTGGGAAGCGCGTTTCCCACTTTCCCGCTCCCTCCCCGGCGGAAACGGGCACGGACCGTGCATGGATACCGGCCGGGCGCCCCGGCGGAAGGCTTCCGCGCGGCGTGGGAGGGCAGGCCGCCACGGCACATCAGGGCAGGGCTGCCCTGGATTCCGGTACCGCCGGGGGTGCGCCGGCCCGAGGTCCCGAGTTTGTCCCGCCGAACCGCTTCGCGGCCCCGCCGCCCGGCACAAAGAGGAGGGAACGGCCATGTCCGCGAGTCGGGCCGAGTTCCGATGCCCCGGCACCACCAAGCTCCAGCGGGCGCTCCATGCGGCCCACCGCGAGGGGGTGTGGCGCGAGCCGGTCGCCGTGCGCGAACTCCTCGCGGGCATCACCGCCGCCCTGGAGCACACCATTGCGGAGAACGAGGCCGACCCTTCCCGCACCTGGGCGCTCCGGAGCCCGATCTACTGGGACCACTTCGAGATGTACCTCAAGGAAACCCTGCTCGGGGCCTGCGGCGGGCTGCCGGCCGAGTTCCGGGCGTCGGTACGGGAGGCCCTGGAGTCGAGCCTCGGGCACCTGCGCGGCCGGTATCTCTCAGCGGGGGGCCGTGAGAACGTCCACCCCCAGCGCCTCTAGCCGGTCCACCAAGGCCATGAGCGGGAGCCCGATCAGGGCCGTGTAGTCCCGGCCCTCCATCCGCTCCATCAGGGCGATCCCCAGGGCCTCGATCTTGAACGACCCCGCCGAGCCCAACGGCCGGTCGAGGTCCACATAGGCCTCGACCTGGGCCGGGGTGAGGCGCCGGAACGTCACCGAAAAGGGCTCTACCGTCGTCTCTTCCCGCCCGCCCCACACCACGGCGAGCCCGGTGTGGAACCGCACGGCCCGGCCCGACGCCCGAAGGAGTTGGGCCACGGCCCGCTCCCGGGTGCCCGGCTTCCCCAGGATCTCGCCCTCGAGCTCGGCCACCTGGTCCGACCCGATCACGATGCGCTCCGGGTGGGCTGCGGCCACGGAGCGGGCCTTCCCCAGGGCATGGCGCCGGGCCAACTCGGCCGGGGCCACCCCAGTCAGCGCCGGTTCGTCGTAGGCGGGCTCGGCCACCTCGAACGGGAGCCGGAGCCGCTCCAGGAGTTCCCGGCGGTACGAGCTCGTGGACGCGAGGATCAGGGGCAGACCGTCCATCGGGGCTCGTGCTCCTCTAAAAACGCCTCGGCCCGGGCCACGGCCTCGGCGAGCGACCGGCTGGCCTGCACCGCGCTCGCGAGCCCATGGCCGAAGGCGTAGTTCTCGGCGAAGTGGTGGGTGAACTCCTTGAGCCGGCCCAGGGCCCGTCGCTCGTCGAAGCTCTCGGCCACGAGGGCCGCGAACCTCCGGTACACCCCCGCCGGGTCAGGCCGGCCGCCCGGAAGGTCGCGGCCGAACACCCGCCGGGCGGCCTCCCGGAAGAGCCACGGGGTCCTTGCCGCCGCCCGGCCGACCATGACCCCGTCGCACCCCGTCTCCCGGAGCATCCGGCCCACATCGTCGGCCGTGGCCACCCCCCCGTTTCCGACCACGGGCACCGTAGACCACACCTTCACCCGGGCGATCCAGTCCCACCGGGCCGGCCGGCCGTAGGGTTCCCCGCGGAACCGGGCGTGCACCGTGACCCAGTCCACCCCCTCGTCCCCCAGGAGCGCCACGAGGTCCCTGAGCGGCGCCTCGTCGGGCCCCTCCCCCAGCCGGAACTTTGCCGAGAGCGGCCCCGCCCACCGGCGGCGCGCCTCCCGGACCACGGCCCGGGCCCGGGGGAGATCGGCCGCCAGGAACGCCCCGCCGCCCCGCTTCCGGGCCTGGGGCGCCGGGCACCCCAGGTTGAGGTCCACGGCGTCGGCGCCGAGGCGCTCCAGGGCCTCGACGGCCGGCGCCACGTCCTCGGGCCGGCCCACCAGGAGCTGCCAGGAGAGGGGGGTTTCCTCGGGCGTGCGGAGGAGGAACGGGTGGTCGGGCCGCTCCTGGGGAAGGGCCCGGGCGGCGAGCATCTCGGTGGAGAGGAGCCCCACCCCGCCGAGTTCCACGAGGAGCCGCCGGAGGGCCGTGTGGGTGAGGCCCGCCATGGGCGCGAGGAAGAGCGGGGGATCCACCGTGAGCCCCCGGGCCGCGAACGGCCGCCCCGCCCTCACCGCTCCCCGTCCACCCAGGTGCAGCGGAGATCCCCCCCTTCCTCGGCCTCGACCCGCACCCGCCCCCCGGGCAGGCTCACCCAGGAGAGCACCACGTCCCAGGGGAACCCTCCGGGCCGAGCCCGGACCTCCCAGAGCCCCTCCCGCCAGGCGATCTCGGCGAGCCGGACCTCCTCCACCTCGGCCAGGCCGGCCAGGGCCGCCTCCAGGTCCTCGAGGGCCCGGGGGGCCGGAAGCCCCGTCACCCGGATCCGGAGGATCTCGGGCTCCCCCGTCAGGCCCCACCCCGACCGCTCCAATGCCGCGAGGAGGGCCGCCACGAGCCGCCGGCCGGCCCGGGCGGCGGCGCGGGCCTCGGCCTCCACGCCGTCGGCCCCGGCGCCGTCGGCCGCGGTCTCCGCTTCGCCCAAGGGGTCCCCCGTAACCGCGTCCACCACCCACCCCCGGGCCGTGGCGGACGCCACCGCCCACCCCTCTTCGGGCTGCCCCTCGCCCGGCACCAGGGCGGGGCCCGAGGCCGGCGGGGGCATCGCCTGCACCGCGGCCTCCACGCGGGCCAGGAACACCACGTGGCACCCCAGGGTGCGCGCCGCCTCGATCGCCTCCTCCGCGGTGCCGTCCCCCGGGGCCGTCCGAAACCTCACGCCCTCCCGCCCGAGCGCGTCGGCGAACGCCCGCACGAACGGGGCGGCCGCGGGGCCCGGGGCGGCGGCCACGAGCACGCGGGGCCTTACGGCAAGCCGGGCCGTGGGGATCCCGAACCCGGCGAGCACCTCCAGCACCCGGTCCCGGTCGACCACGGCTTCCACCTCGGTGACCCGGCGGCCCCCCTCCACCCGGTCCGTCAGCACGGAAAGGCGCTGCACGTACCGCCCCGCCGGGCCAAGGGCCGCGAGGGCCCGGCCCCGGTCGGCCGGGGCCACGTGACGTTCCACCGCCGCCTTCACGGCCAGGTCGCTGGCCTGGGCCAGGACCTCCGGCGGCACACCGCCCCCGGCCGGCGAAGGATCGGACGACACCTCCACCACCAGGGGCAGCCCGGCCGCCCCCGCCGGCAGGGCGAAGGCGAGGCAGACGACGAGGAGAACGGCGGCCCTAGAAGTTTTCGTAGATCGCTTCAAACTTTTTCAGGGCCTCGAACGGGCGGATGTACGCGATGGCGTGCTTGTAGAGGAGAAGGTAGTTCCCCGGGGTTTTCACCACGACGCAGAAGTTGTCGAAGGCCTTGACGACCCCCTCCACCTCCTCGCCCGAGGTGAGCCGCACGGTCACCTGGGCCTTCTCGCGCCGCAGGTTGTTCAGAAACTGGTCCTGGATGTTGAGCTTCGCCTTGGCGGCCATGGGAAACCCCCTCGTCAGGAAAGGGAAACGGAAAAAAGGATCACCGAAACGGGCGCGTATCTTAGCGCCTCGCGGGAAGATTGCAAACCCATTTCCGGCGGGGAGGCCGGAAAGCCGGAAGGCTGGGAGGCTCCAACCGGCACGGCGGCGCGATGGTGAGGTCCCGGCGCCCGGCCAACTCTCCCCCCTTCCGGCGTCTCCGGGGGAACCGGGTCAGGGGCAGGGGGCCCGGGCGAACTCCCGCCAACGCGCCACCGCTTCGTCCACCTCGTCCGGCCCCACCCACTCCACGGGCATCCGGCGGAACCAGGTCATCTGGCGCTTGGCGAAGTGGCGGGTCTCCTTCTGGATCTCGGGGATCACCTCGTCCAGGGGTCGGCCCCCCACGACGTGCTCGCAGATCTGGCGGTACCCGATGGCCTGGAGCGGCGGAAGATCCGGGCCGTACCCCAGGGCGAGCACCCGCCGGACCTCCTCGACCCACCCGGCCTCCACCATGGCCAGGACCCTCTCGTCGATCCGGCGGTAGAGTTCGGCCCGTTCGACCCGGAGCGCCAGGAGGAGCGTCCGGTACCGGGCCTCCCGGAACCCGTGCTCCCGGAGGAAGGCCGAGAGCGGCCGGCCCGACACCCGCCACACCTCGAGGGCCCGCAGGATCCGGGTGCGGTCGTTGGGGTGGAGGCGCCGGGCCGTGTCGGGGTCGGCGGCCCGGAGCTCCTCGTACAGGGCCGCCGCCTCGCCCCGGTCCCACCGGGCCTCGAGTTCGGCCCGCACGGCCGGGTCCCGCCCCGGCGCGGGCGCAAGGCCGTGGAGAAGCGCCTTGACATAGAGCGCGGTGCCCCCGCACACGATGGGCACGAGGCCCCGCGCCGCGATCGCGGCGATGGCCCGGTCGGCTTCCTCCACGAACCGGGCCGCGTGGAAGGGCTCGTCGGGATCGGCCACGTCGATCAGGTGGTGGGGCACCCGGGCCCGCTCGGCCGGGGTGGGCTTGGCCGTGCCGATGTCGAGGTGCCGGTATACCTGCATGGAGTCGGCCGACACGATCTCGCCCCCGATCCGCTCGGCCACCTCGATGGCGAACCGGGTCTTCCCCGAGGCCGTGGGGCCGGTGAGGACGAGGATCGCCGGGCGGCCAGGCGGCTGGGCGGCCAGACGGCCCGGCTCGCCGGTCGTTCGCCGTTCGTCGTTCGTCGTGGCGAGGGATCCCACCAGCGGATCCCCGGCGTCGGGAACCAGCCGAACCAGCGACTGAGCCAACAACATCCTCCCGTCCTAACGTCCGCACGTCCACGCGTCCTAACGCCCGCCCTACCGCCGATGAAACATCCCCTCGAGCTCTTTGCGGCCCAGGCGGACGACCAGGGGCCGGCCGTGGGGGCAGTGGGTCGGGTGGCGGCACCGGCCCAGGGCCGAAAGGAGGGCGTGGGCCTCCGAGGCTTCCAGGGCCCTGCGGGCCTTCACGGCGGCGGCGCAGGCGGCCCGGCGGGCCACGGCGTCCCGCCCCTCGGCCGCCACCTCGGCCCCGGCCGCCAGGAGGTCCCGGACCACGGCCTCGGCCGCCCCGGCGGGGAGATCCGCCGGGGTCTCGGTGACCGCCAGCGCCGCCTCGCCGAAGGGCTCCACCCGAAACCCCAGGGACTCCAGGAGGTCCCGCCGCTCCTCGAACAGGGCCCGCTCCGTGGGGGAGCACTCCACGGTCACCGGTACAAGAAGCCGCTGCACCGGCCGGGCCGGCCCCTCGGCGAGGAACCGCTCGTAGAGCACCCGCTCGTGGGCCGCGTGCTGGTCGAGCACCACGAGTTCCCGGCCGTCGGGGTCCTGGAAGACCAGATACGTCGCCTCCACCGCCCCGAGGAACCGCAGGCCCTCGTAGGGCCCGCGCCGGGGTTCCTCGAACCGGAGCCCCGGCCGGGGAGGCGGCGGCGCGGGCCGGGATGTCCCCGCCCCCCCGAGGGCCGGGGCCTGCCGCGGGGCCCACGGCCGCGCCGGTGCCCCACCGCCCGAGCCCACCCGGCGGGCGTACCCCTCGATCGCCTCGGCCACCCGGCCGAGTTCGGGCCGGGGGGCCTCCGCGCCCCTCGGCTCGTCCGCCGTCCCCCCGGCCGCCAGCCACGGCGCCCGGGCCAGGCTCTCGGCCACGAACCCGGCCACCCACCGGAACACCCGGCCCTCGTCCCGGAACCGGACCTCCCGCTTGGCCGGGTGGACGTTCACGTCCACCTCGTCGGGCGGGATCTCGACCCACAGGAGCGCCAGCGGGTACCGGCCCGACTCCAGGAGCCCCCGGTACCCCTCGGTCACGGCCCGCACCAGGAGCCGGTCCTGCACGGGCCGGCCGTTCACGAAGAGCCGGAGGCCCTTCCGATAGCCCCGGCCCTCGTGGGGCGCCGCGAACGCGAACGTGAGCGCCCGGTCGCCCTCGCCGCTCCGGGCCCAGTGGAGCCCGCCCGGGGCCTCCGCCCCCACCACCTGGGCCGTGCGCTCCTCCAGGCTCTGGCCCGGCGGGGCCGCCAGGAGCACCCGGCCCTGGCTTCGGAGTTCGAACCCCACGTCGAAGTGCACCAGCGCCAACTGGGTGACGGTCTCCACGCAGTGGCGAAGCTCGGTGGCGTCGGTCTTGAGGAACTTGAGCCGGGCCGGCACGTTGAAAAAGAGGTCCGCCACCTCCACCGTGGTGCCCCGGGGCGCCCCGGCAGCCTCGACCGAGATCACCCGGCCCCCCTCCACCCGCACCTCGGTCGCTTCGGCCGCCCCGGGCGGCCGGGTCACGATCCGCACCCGGCTCACCGACGCGATGCTCGGCAGGGCCTCCCCCCGGAATCCCAGGGTGGTGATCCGGTCGAGGTCCTCGGCACCGGCGATCTTGCTCGTGGCGTGGCGCTCGAGGGCCGTGAGGGCGTCGTCGCGGGTCATGCCCTCGCCGTCGTCCTCCACGGCCACGAGGCGCCGCCCCGCCCCCTCCAGGAGCACCCGGACCCGGGTCGCCCCGGCGTCCACGGCGTTCTCCACGAGCTCCTTCACCACGCTCGCGGGCCGCTCCACCACCTCGCCCGCGGCGATGCGGTTCGCGATCTCGTCGGGCAGCACCCGCACCTTCCGGCGGGGGCCGGTTGGATGTTCCATGGGGATCTCCGTGTACGAGCTAGGCGGCGAGGCGGCCTGGCTGCTGGGCGGCATGAGGGCTGGAAAGCTGGAATGCTGGGAAGCTGGGAGGCCTACCCCCGTGCCCCCCGCCTGGGAGTCAGGGCAATCCTGCGCAAAACCGCTTCCGGCGGGCCTTCGGGCCCGGATCGCGGCGTGGACGCCGCTCCCACCCCCGCACCCCCGGCGCACGGCCCGCCGCCTAGCCGCCTAGCCGCCTAGCCGCCAAGCCGCCAAGCTTTACCCCCGTGACGCGTGACGGGTGAGCGGTGACGGGCGAGAACACCGCCCGGCGCCGCGCCCCTCGGCCGCCCAGCCGCCCAGCCGCCCAGCCGCCTAGCCGCCTAGCCGCCTAGCCGCCTAGCCGCCTAGCCGCCTAGCCGCCTAGCCGCCTACCCGACTCTAACACCCGCCTCCGTGCCCCCTCAAGAAGCGCGCCCTCCCTGCCGATATCTCCCAACAGGGTATGGGCGGGCACAGGTGCCACCCCCCGGAGGGGCAATCAAAAGGGATACCTCAGGGATACCTCGGCCCACCTGACCTCGACGCCGGCGCCCGGCGCCACCCGTAAAGAGACTTCATCTTCCCCGGGGGACGAGGACCAGGGGAAGGCGTTCCTACCCCCCTCCCCCTGTCCCCCTCCCGCCAGGGGAGGGGGAACCGCTTCGCGCCAGGGGCCGTTCGCCGTGTGCCTCCCTCTCCCCCCGGCGGGGGGAGAGGGCCGGGGTGAGGGGGCCACACCGCACCGTCCCAACGTCCTCGCGTCCCAGCGTCCGAGCGGAGTCGCCATGCACATCCTCGTCGTGGACGACAGCTCCGTGGTCCGAAAGAAGGCCGCCGAGATCCTCGAAGGCGCGGGGCACACCTGCGACCTTGCGGAAAACGGCCTCGAGGGCCTGAAGCTGGCCCTCACCAACCACTACGACGCCGTGCTCACCGACATCGTCATGCCCGTGCTCGACGGGCTAAAGCTCGTCATGCGGCTGCGGGCCGGCGCCAAGACCCGCCACCTCCCGATCCTGGTCCTCACGTCGCGCTCCGACGCCGACACCGTGCTCCAGGCCCGGGAACTCGGGGTGGACGGGTACCTCCTCAAGCCCCTCGATCCCGAAACCCTCCTCGACCGCCTCGCCAAGCTCCCCCGCCGGATGCCCGGCGAAACCGCTTGAAACCCCGCTATTTTCGCCCACCCCTTGTCAACCGCGCGGCCCATGGCTATACTCCCTGCCGATTCGGCCACGGACCCCTAGACCAGGGAGCAACGGGTTGCCGGACCACCCTACAGGCAAGCGACCTCGCGTTTTGCGGCGTGAGAACGGCGTTTCGGGGCTTGACACCCGTTTTGAACCGCTGTTATGCTCCGCGCGCGAGGTTTTTTATTGACCTCCACCGTCCCCTCTTGGGGCGGCTTGGTTCGGAGATAGAGAGGGTTTCGGAGGGGTAGATTCGGTTTCCCACGACCTGGCAAAAAGGAGGTGAGCCACCGGAGGAAAAAGGAGAGGGTTTCCTAGGACCGAAGGTTTTCTGAAGGGTTGGGTCAACCAACTACAGGAGGAATGGGAATGAAGAAGAAACTGATCGTCGCTCTGTCGAGCACCCTGGCCGTCGCGATGGCCCTGCCGGCCTTCGCGAAGGACCACAGCATCAACGGCTACTATCGGGCGCGCTTCATCACTGCGAACCTGTCCAAGAAGGACGACGCGGACCCGGACCGGCTCGTGGACCAGCGGTTCCGGGCCAAGTGGACCATGGGCCTCAACGAGTACGTGAGCCTCACGTACTTCGGTGAAGTGGACATGCAGTACGGCGACGCCTCCTACTCCACCTCCCGGAACCTGGGCGGCGGTTGGGGTGGGGACTCCGTGAACCTGGAAACGAAGAACCTGTACCTTGACGTCAAGATCCCCGACACCCCGGTGAGCGCCCGGCTCGGCCTGCAGGGCTTCGGGGACAACTGGGACGCGGTGCTGACCGCCTCCGACATGGCCGGGCTTAAGCTGGGCGGCGACTTCGGGATGGTCAAAGTTACGGCGGGCTGGTTCAAGCTCCAGGAGGGCCTCCTGCGGGAGGGCGCGGCGGCTCCCACGGCGAAGAGCACGCCGGCCGTCGGCGGCGTCAGCGCCGAGGACGACATCGACCTGTGGGCCCTGCAGCTCGGCTTCAAGCCCATGGACAACCTGAGCGTGGGCGTCGACGGGTACTACTTCAACGCGAACGCCGGCGGGTTTGGGTTCCCCAACTCCGCCGACGTGTACTACGTGGGTGCGAACGCCGCCTACAAAGCCGACATGTTCGACGTGAAGGGCTGGTTCGCGTACAACTTCGGGACGGTGAAGGACGGCGCGGGTAGCGACGACCTGGACATCAGCGGGTTCGCCGCGAGCGCCAAGGTGAACTTCTCGGTGGCGGGCGCCAAGCTCGGCCTGCGGGGTATCTTCTTCAGCAGCGACGACGACGCGGGCGACTCGGACGCCGAGAACTTCGTGAGCCCGAACACGGCCGAGCAGTTCTCCTTCTACAGCGACAACCTTCTCATCTTCGTGAACGACGCCTATTGGAACAGCTACGGGCAGTTCGGCTACGCCATGACCGACGCCGCCTACGCCGGCTGGGGTCTCTGGGGCGTGACCCTGTCGGGCAGCTACGTGCCGCCGATGATGAAGCAGGTTTACGTCAAGGGCGGCCTGGGCTACTTCGCTGCCCTCGAGGACGACCGGAAGACGGAGGAGAGAGAGGGTAAGAGCCTCGGCACCGAGGTGGCCCTCCGGGTCGGCTACAAGCTGGCCGAGGTCGTGGACCTGAGCCTGAACGGCGCCTACGCGTTCCTGGGCGACTTCTACGACAAGAGCGACGCCGGGAAGGACCCGGACGACCTCTACGAACTCTACGCCATGGTGAACGTGAGCTACTAAGCTCGCGCACCGGCAACGCGAAAAACACCCCGGAGGGTCCGCCCTCCGGGGTGTTTTTTTGCGTACCTTCGGGGAACCAAGGCCGGGACGCTGCTAAGTTTATAAGTTTTCGGACCAGGGAACAGCCAAGGTCGGGGTGCCTCGGGGCAATGCTACTCCCCTGTTGTGGCCCCCGGCTCCGGGAGGTTCCCCCAGAGCGGCAGCGCTTCGCGCAGGGCGGTGCGAGCGAGGGGGGTGCGGGGGAGTTCCTCGGGGGTGTAGCAGAAGAGGTCCACGTCGAGCCCCACGCCTTCGAAGTAGGGCCCGTAGCGCAGGGGCCGGTCGAGAAACCGGAGATCCGTGGGGTCCAGAACGACGATCAGGTCGGCGTCCGAGCCGGGCACGGCCGTGCCCTTGGCCAGCGAGCCGAAGAGCCCCACGAACCGGACCTCGGGCCGCTCGCGCCCCAACCGCTCGGCCGCCTCGCGCACCCGGCGCAGGGCCTCCTCACGATCGAGCGAGAAGACCGTCACAGAACCGTAGGATTCTTTCCGCACAACCGATCGCATGATCCGCATCCCGCCGAGTGAACATGTCCTTGGGCGCCCCCTCGGCCCAGCCGTTGGGGTACCGGGCCGGGATGTAGTACCGGTCGAGGTCGGTGGCGTCGTCCCACAACTCCGGATCCACCGGCACCCGCTTCCCGAGCCCCTCCAAGAGCCCCTTCACCGCATGGCCCCAGGCGTCGCATCCAAGGTGCTGGTACACGGCCTTGAGGGCCTTCTCGGCCGCCTGCTGGGCGGCGAAGCAGGCCCACTCGTGGAACCCGCCTTCCCGGCTGTGGCGGGCCTGCTCAAGGTCCCTCCAGGCCTGGGCCATCCAGTCCCTCGTGCGCGCGGGCATGTGCGGCCTCCTTCGGTCGGCAAGCGCGTCGCCCCCAACCTACCAGGCCCCCTTCGGGCTGGCAACGGCGCCCGGCCCCCTCCTTGACACCCCGCGGCGGGTCGGGAATCATCGTGGCGCCAAGAGGTTGTGGCGGCCGACACCCGGCGCGCCAGGCGTTTCGACGCCGGGGCCAGAAGATCCTCCCCACTCTCCTGCGCAGTTCCCCGTGCCCGACGTCGCAGGGCACCCCGAGAGGCCGATCGTGAGCGACAAAGGCGCGACGGATCCCATCGTCCTTCGTCTCCGGGAACTCGACGCCGCCCGGCGGGAGAGGGAGCGGCGTCGCGCCGAGGAGGCGCGTGCCGAGGCCGAGCGGATCGCGCGGGCCATCGTGGAGCGCTGCGGGGCGGGGATCCGCCGGATCGTGCTCTTCGGGTCGGTGGCCAAGGGCCGGCCCTTCACCGAACTTTCGGACATCGATCTTGCGGTGGAGGCCGACTCGCCCGAGGCGTTTTTTCGCGCCGTGGCCACGGCCCTCCGGAGCGACTTCGAGGTGGACGTGGTCGACCCCGCCGACGCCCGCCCCGTTTTGCGCGAGGCGATCGAACGGGATGGAGTGGTCCTCTATGAGCGACGAGAAGGCGAAGGTTCTTCGGGCCGAACTTGAGGCCGACGCGCGCGACGTCGAGACCGTGGTGGAGAAGTACGGCCTCGTCAAGGCAAAACTCGCCCGGATCGAACCCGATGAGTTCGACTACGTCGCGTTGGCCTACACGATCTCGAGCCTCTATTCCGCCATGGAGAACTACTTCTTCCGGGTGGCGAAGGCGTTCGAAAACCGGATCGATCCGTCCCGGTGGCACCGGCACCTTCTCGAGCGCATGGCCATCGAGGTGCCCGGGGTGCGCCCCGCCGTCCTCACGGCCGAGGAACGGGACCGGATCGACGAACTCCGGGCGTTCCGGCACGTGTTCCGCCATCTGTACCATCGCGCCCTCGACGTGGAGAAACTCCAACTCCTGGACCGCAGGGTGCCGGCCGCGCTGGACGCGTTTCGAAACGCCCACCGGCGGTTCCTGGAGCGCCTCGAGCAAACCGAGGGTTCGCACACCGAGTAACCTTGCCGCCCGTTTTCCGTACCCCGTGGCGTGCGCGCCCTTTGACCGGCGGCGGTTCCCGGGACATACTGTGGCACCGTCGGCTTCCACCGTTTCTTCGTTCCAGGAGGCACCCTTGAAGCGCCGCATCGTTTCCGCCGTGGCCGTGGCCGCGCTCGCTTGGGCGCCGGCGCTCGCGGCCGAGAGCCTGTTCGTGGACGTGACCGAGGAGGCCGGGGTCGGCGACGCCGGCAACGGCAAGGGCGCCGCGTTCGCCGACATCGACAACGACGGCGACTGGGACCTCTACGTCTCCAACAAGGGCGGCGCCAACCGCCTGTACCGCAACAACGGGGACGGCACCTTCACCGACATCACGGCCGAGGCCGGCGACAACCTGGGCGACGCCGGGTTCGCCATGGGCTCGATCTTCTTCGACTACGACAACGACGGCTGGGTGGACCTCTATCTGGCCAAGGGTGGCCGGTACGAGGTGGAGGCGAACCGCCTGCTCCGGAACGTGGGCGGCCGGTTCGTGGACGTGACCGAGAAGGCCGGGGTGGGCTCGAAGGCCTTCACCTATGCGGCGGCCGCGGCCGACTACGACCGGGACGGCTACCTCGATCTCTACCTCGCCAACTACGGGGTGGGTGCCAAGAACCAACTGTTCCACAACAACGGCGACGGCACCTTCACCGAGGTGACCGACCAGGCCGGCGTGGGCGACCGCTCCTGGTCGTGGATGGCCGTGTGGGCCGACGTGAACGGCGACGGGTGGCAGGACCTCTACGTGGTGAACGGCCGGTACCCGGCCGGGGAACCAAACCGGCTCTACCTCAACAACGGCGACGGCACGTTCCGCGACGCGAGCGCCGAGGCCGGGGTGGCCGACCCCAACTGGGGCCTCGGAGCGGCCTTCGCCGACGTGGACACCGACGGCGACCTCGACCTGTTCGTGTCGAACTACGTGGGCCCCAACGCCCTGTACCTCAACGACGGCACGGGGCATTTCACCGAGGCGGCGAAGACCGCGGGACTCGCCGACGAGGGCTGGGGCAAGGGCCCGACGTTCGGCGACATCGACCACGACGGCGACCTCGACCTCTACGAGGGCGACTGCAAGGTGGCGAACCAGCTCTACCGGAACAACGGCGACGGCACCTTCACGAACATCGCCGAGCGCAACCCCGACGTGCGCTGCGAAACCGTGCGCACCAAGGGCACCACCTTCGCCGACGTGGACGGCGACGGCGACCTCGACCTCTACGTGGTGAACTGGGGGGTGGAGAACCGGCTGTTCCGCAACACCCTGAACGACGGGAACTGGCTCAAGGTGCGGCTCGTCGGTACGATCTCGAACCGCATGGCCGTGGGCTCCCGGGTCTGGGTGCGCCAGGGCGACCGGATCGTGGGCATGGCCGACCTGCCCACCGCCTCGGGCTTCTGCGCCCAGCCCCCCCAGGAGCTCCACTTCGGGGTCCGGGCGGGGGAGACCTACACCGTGGAGGTCCGGTTCCCCAACGGCACCCGGAAGGTCGTGACCGGGGTCGCGCCGGGCCAGGTGCTCACCGTCGAGGAGCCGCGTGAGCTCGCTTCCCGCTGAGCGCGGGGCCTCGTTCGACGGACCAAGGGCTGCCCCGGGGCAGCCCTTTTTGTCGCCCCCCGCAGGGCTCGGCGGCCCCGGGCTTTTCGCGCTGTCGGCCGGGGTGCTCGCCTATGAACTCCTCCTGCTCCGGCTCTTCTCCGTGCTCATGTGGTACCACTTCGCGAGCCTCACGATCGGGCTCGCGCTCCTGGGGCTTTCCCTGGGCGGCGTGTGGGTGGGGATTCGCCGGAGGGCCTCGCCCGGGCTCGTGCGGTGGGGGGCGGCCGGGTTCGCCATGGGGATGCTCGCCGTGGTCGGGGGGCTGTGCGTCATCCACGCGAGCCCCCGGCTCGCCGCCTGGACCCTGGCCCCGTTCCACCAGCCCTTCTTCCAGCCCTTCGCCCGCACGGCCGCAACGCTCCCCACCGAGGGCATCGCCTGGCGGGTGCTCGCCCTGGCGGGCGCCGCGGGCCTCCCGTTCCTGGGGGCCGGCGTGGCCCTGGCCGCCGAACTCGCGGCGAGCCCCCCGCGCCTCCACCGCGCCTACGCCTGGGTGCTCGCCGGGTCCGGCGCGGGAGCGGCGGCCGTGCCGCTCGCCCTCACCGTCTGGAGCGCGCCGGCCGCGCTCGCCCTCGTGGCCGCCCTCGCCGCGGCGCCCGTGGCCCGGCGGATCGGCCGCTGGGGACCGGCGGTGGTGGTCCTGGCGGGCCTTGCCGCCGCCCAGGGGCTCGACGCCACCGGGGCGGCCGAACTTCCTCTGGCCCGGGGCCGGTACGAACCCGGGCTCCTGGCCGTGCGGTGGAACCCCATGAGCCGGGTCGCGGCCTACCCCCTGGCCCCCGGCGAGACCGCCCGGCCCTTCGGCCTTTCGCCCGCTTACCGGGGGCCCCACCCGGCCCAGATCGGGCTCGTGGTGGACGACTCCGGGTACACGAACCTCTTCGAGGGCGAGGAGGCCCGCCGGACCCCCGAGTACTTCCGCCGGAACCTGGTGGCCCTGGCCTGGCACCTGCGGCCCGGCGCCCGGGCCCTGGTGGTGGGCCCCGGGGGCGGGAAGGACGTGTGGGTGGGGCTTTCGTTCCCGGGCTCCACGATCCGGGCCGTGGAGATCAACCCCGGCGTGGTGGAGATGGTGGAGGAGATATTCGGGGAGTTCACGGGCCGGCCGTACCGGGACCCCCGGGTTTCGCTCATGGTGGCCGACGCCCGGGCGTTCACGGCCCGCACGGCCGAGCGCTACGACGTGATCGAGGCCTCGGCCGTGTTCGGCCGGATGCCCCCGGCCGCCGGCGCCTTCACCCTGTCGGAGGATTTTCTCCACACCCGGGAGGCCCTGGCCGCGTACTGGGCCCGGCTGACCGAGCGGGGCATCGTGTCCATCACCCTGTTCGCCACGGAACGCCGCGCCCCGCGGCTCGTGGCCCTGGCCCGGGACCTCCTGGACCGGGAGGGGGTGGCGAACCCGGCGGCCCACGTGCGGGTGGTGGCCGACCGGGCCGTGGCGAGCGTGCTCGTGGGCCGCACCCCGTTCTCGGCCGCGGACGACGCCGTCATCCGGGCCTTCGCCCGGGAGAACCGGTTCCGGGTCCTCTACCCCGGGGGCGAGGCCGACGGGGGGCTCCTCGCGCGGCTCCTCGAGGCCCCGGACCTCGGGGCGGCCCTGGCGGAGCTGCCCTACGACGTCTCGCCCCCCACGGACGACCGGCCGTTCTTCTACTACACCCTGCGCCCCGGCGACTTCCTCACCGCCCCGGACCGGGCCGCCGGGTTCGACAACCAGGGCGTGCTCGTGCTCCGCACCGCGTTCCTCGGGCTTGCGGCCGCCGTGGGGCTCGGGCTCCTCGCGCCCGTGGGCCTGCGCCACGGGCTTCCCCGCGGGGGCGGGGCGGCGCTCGCCTACGCCTCGCTCCTCGGCGCCGGGTACATGCTCGTCGAGATCGGGGTGCTGAAGCGGCTCGTGCTCTTCCTGGCCCACCCCGTGTACGCGGCCGCCGCGGTTCTCGCGGCGTTCCTGTGCGGAAGCGGCCTGGGGAGCCTCGGCGCCCGGCGGATCGCGCCCACCCCGGGGCGGCTCGGCCTCGTGCTTCTGGCCGTGGCCGGGGCCGCCGCGCTCTGGGCGGAGTTCGGGCCCGCGTGGCTTCGGCCCGACCATCCCTGGGGCCTCGCGGGCCGGGCGGGGCTCGCCTTCGTCGCCCTCCTCCCGCTCGCGGTGCTCATGGGCATCCCCTTCCCGGCGGGACTCGGGCTCCTCGGCCCCGGCACCGGGCCGTGCCTGCCCTGGGCCTGGGCCCTGAACGGGGCGGCCGGGGTGCTGGGGTCGGTGGGGGCGCTCCTGGTCGCCCTCCACGGCGGGTACACGGCCACCCTGGCCCTGGGCGCGGGCCTCTACCTCGCGGCGGCCGGGCTCGCGCCCCGGCTCGGGAGGGGGGCGCCGTGAGGTGGGTTCTCGGCCTCGCCCTCCTGCTCGCCGCATGCACCTCCCCCGAGGGGCCGGGGCGGGTCGAGGGCACGGTGGAATGGGAGGGCCGGGGGGTGCCGGCCGCCCTGGTGCAGGCCTACGCCCGGCCGGACCTGGACCCCTCGGTGCCGCCCGTGGCCGAAGGCCCCACGGACGAGGAGGGACGGTTCCGGCTCGAACTCCCCTCCGGCACCTACTGGGTCTGGGCCCGGGCCACGGTGGACCGCCCGGGCCGCCGGGTGCGGCTCCGGGGCCAGGCCGAGCCGGCGCCCGTTTCGGTGGCCGCTGGGCGCACGGCCACGGCCCACGTGGCCCTTTCGGACCCGTCCGGTTTCGGCTCGCCGGCCGCGGCCGGCGGGGTTTCGGTGGAGGGGGAGGTGCGGGGCGCCCCCCCGGCCGAGGTGATGGTGTACGCCTACCCGGGCCGGCCCGAGCGGCCCACGGGGCCCGGGTTCGCGGCGGCCGCCACACCCGACGCCGAGGGGCGTTACCGGCTCGTCCTGGCCCCCGGCCCCTACACCCTGGCCGCCCGGTGGCGCCAGACCGGCGAACCCCACGGCGCCCTGGAACCCGGTGACCGGGTGGCCGAGACCGCGGTGGAGGTGAAGCCCCCCGGCCCGGTGGCGGTGCCCCCCCTGGAACTCCGGCCCCTGAACCCAGCGGTGTGGGGCCAGACCCTCCGGGCGACCCCGGCGGCCGACACCTGGGCCGAGGGCACGGTGACCGACGCCGCGGGGCGCCCGGTGGCCGGGCTCCACGTGCTCGCGTTCACAGACCCCCGGATGGTGGGGAAACCGGCGGCCCTGTCGGCGCCCACCGACCCCGTGGGCCGGTTTCGGGTGTATCTTCCCGGCCCGGGCCGGTACTGGTTCGGGGCCCGGAGCCGCCTGGGGGGCCCGGCCGAACCCGGCGAGAAGGTCGGGGCGTTCCGGGGCGAGGACGGCGCGGGGGTCCCGGTGGCCGAAGGCCAGCACAGGCAAGGCATCCGGATCGAGGTGGAGGAGATGTGGTGACGGGTAGGACGAACGAACCAGCGGGCCCGCCGATGAAAAGCCCGTTCGCGCGAAACTGCGAGTCCCTTTGCGGCGGGAAGGCGGGAAGGCTGGAAGGCTGGAAGGCGAAAACCCGCTGTGCGGACGGGATCCGGATCCCGTCGCGCAGGGGGCGTTCCGGAGGCCCCCCTCACCCCGGCCCTCTCCCCCTCGGGGGGAGAGGGAGGTGCGCCGCCGCCGGGACTGCACAGCGATCGGTGGGAACCTTCCTGGCCGTGCTGGCGGCCCTGGTGCTCACGGGCTGGGCGCCTGGAGCCCTGGCGGAGCAGGGGATCCGGGGGCGGGTGAGCCACGAGGGGACCCTCGTGGAGGGGCTGGTCGTCCGGGCCTATCCGTACGCGCCGGGCACCTTCGGCCCGCTCACGGGGGAGGCGCCCGCGGCCCAGGCCCGCACGGCCACCGACGGCACCTACCGGATCGAGCTTCCCCCCGGCCGCTACGTGGTGGAGGGGCTCGCCAAGGCCGAGGGGAACGCCGGGCCCCGGCCCGAACCCGGGGATCTCTGGTGCCTCTACGCCGGGTCCCCCGTGGTGGTCACCGAGGGGGCCTGGACCGCCGTGGGGCTCAATCTCGTGCGGGTGCCCCGGGAGGAACGGCAACCCTCGGAGCGGAGCCGCATCGAGGGGGTCATCACGTTCCAGGGCGAGCCGGTGGAGAAATGCTACCTCTCGATCTACGCGGACCCCGCCACCGCCTTCCGGGGCCCGGCCCGGCAGACGGTGCCCGTGCGCACGGGCGCATTCCGGGTGGCCGTTCCCCCCGGCACCTACTACCTCGTGGCCCGCAAGCGGGCCCGGGGCGGGTCGTTCGGCCCCATCGAGATCGGCGACCGGTTCAACTTCTACGCGGGGAACCCCCTGACCGTGGGCCCCAACGAAACCGTCCGGATCGAGATCCCCCTCGTGGAACGCCTGAGCCAACTCGAGGAGGACCCCCATGCCTACCAGGGCGTGCCCGTGGTCGTGACGGGCCCCGACGGGGCCCCCGCCGAGGGGTACTACGTGCTCGCCTACGCCGCCCCGAACCGGGCCGGTCCGCCGCTCGCGGTGAGCGCCCCCACCGACGCCGAGGGCAAGGCCCATGTGCCGATCCCCCCGGGCACGGCGGCCTACCTGAGGGCCCGCAAGAGCCTGGGCGGCCCGCTGGCCGAGGGGGAGGCGTTCGGCGACGCCGAGGTGTCGGGCAACGCCCCGGCGCCGGTGACGATCCGGATCGGAGGGGCGCGGTGACCCGGTGGACCGCCGGCCTCCTTGCGGCCCTCCTACTCGGGGCCTGCGCGGCCCCCACGGCCTCGGTGCGGGGCCGGGTGATGCGCGACGGCGCCCCCCTGGCGGGCGCCGCGGTGCGGCTCGAACCCCGGGCCGGCGGGCCCGCCTTCGAGGTCCGCACCGGCCCCGACGGCCGGTTTGCCCTGGACCGGCTGCCGCCGGGGGCCTACCGGGTGGAGGCCCGGGGCCCGGGCGCGCTCGCCGCGCTGCCGGGCCAGAACCCCTTCTACGTCCCGGCGGGGGAGCCGGTCTGGATCGGGCTCCAGGCCGTGCCGGCGGAGTCCCCCTCGTTCGCCCCGCTTCGGGAGGCCGAACCCGGGTTCGGCGCGATCGCGGGCCACGTCCGGTTCCGGGGTCAACCGGTGGAGGGCGCCGTCGTCACACTGTACGCCGACCCGGACCACGGGCTCCGGGGCCCGGGGGTGATGGAGTCGTTTCCCACGGGACCCGACGGCGCCTATGGGATCGAGGGGGTCTGGGCCGGCGAGTACTGGGTGGTGGCCCGGAAGCGCCAGGGTCCCGGCATGGGGCCGGTGCGGGAGGGCGACCTCTACGGCATCGCCCCGGCGAACCCCGTGGCCGTGAAGGACGGCCAGGAGACCCGCCTCGACCTGCACCTGGTGGAGAAGGAGCGCGACGCCCCTCCCGACGCCGGGATCCTCCGGCTCACCGGCACCGGGGTGCGGGGCCGGGTGGTGGACCCGGAGGGCCGGCCCGTGGCCGGGGTGTACGTGTTCGCCTACCGCAACCGGATCATCGGCCACGGCATGCCCGACTTTCGCACGCTCCCCACCGGCCCCGACGGCCGGTTCGAGCTGCCCCTGGGGGACGGGGGCCTCTTTTACCTGGGCGCGCGGGAGAACGCCGGCGGCTCCCCGGTGCCGGGCGAGTGGTTCGGGTTCTACGAGGGCTCCCCGGATCACGGCCTCGTGGTGCCCAAGGGCCGGGTGCGGGAGGGCGTGGAGATCGTGGTGAAGAGGGTGTTGGGTGGGAACTGAACGGCTGGGAGGCTGGGAGGCTGGGAAGCCGGGACGCGGGGACGCGGGGACGCGAGGCGGCCGGGCGGCCGGGCGGCCGGGCGGCGCGAAAGCCGGGAGGCGGGAAGGCCGGGCCGCGGGACCCCCGTCACCCGTCACCCGCCACCCGTCACGACCCTTCCCTCGTTCGTCGCCGCTCACACTCGTCTGGGCTTTCACCGCCCATGTTGTGCCGTTGCTGTTCCTGGCCGGATGCCGGGCGCCCGGGCCCGGGGTGGCGCCGTCGGACCTCCACGCCATGCCCACCGAGTCCATCACCGGCCGGGCCGAGTGGTCGGGCGAGGTGGTGGTGGACCGGATCGTGGTGGTGCGCTCGGGGGGCGAACTCGTGCTCGCCCCCGGCACCCGGGTGCGCTTCCGGCGGATCGACTGGGACGGCGACGGGATCGGCGACGCCGAGATCACGGTGGAGGGGCGGCTCACGGCCGTGGGCACGGCCGACCGACCGATCGA
This sequence comes from Deferrisoma palaeochoriense, assembly GCF_054656955.1. Lineage (NCBI taxonomy): Bacteria > Pseudomonadati > Thermodesulfobacteriota > Deferrisomatia > Deferrisomatales > Deferrisomataceae > Deferrisoma > Deferrisoma palaeochoriense. The sequence goes on along the minus strand of NZ_BAAHXI010000027.1, from coordinate 16,072 downwards.
CCTCGCCTCGGCCGAACCCGATCCCCGGCCGGGGGACTGGAAGTACCTCATGGTGAACTTCGCGGCCGGGGCCAAGCTCGACCGCGTCCGGGCGCGCCACGCCTTCAGCGGCATCCAGGTCCACTACAGCCCGGCGGCGATCCGGAACTGCGAGTTCGCCGAAAACGTGGACGGGGTGCGGTTCTCCACCGCCGACCTCGTGGTCACGGGCACCTGGATCCACCACAACACCCACGGGATTCGGTTCGAGGAACGCGGCCACCCGGCCCGGATCGAGGGAAACGAGATCTCGGACAACGAGGTGGGCGTCTTCGCGGTGACCCGGTGCGGGGGCGGCACGGTGTTCCGCCGGAACAACCTCAGGCGAAACCGGGTGCCCGTAAAGCTCGGGTGGGAGCAGGACCGGGGCCTCGCGTTTCCCGAGAACTACTGGGGCGGGCTCACGGCCCAAGAGGTGGCCGAGGCCTCCCTGGACGGCCGGGAACGACCCCGGGGCCCCGGGATCACGGTCGAGCCCGTTCTCCCCGACCCCGAACCGGTCCCCTGGCCCTTCCGGGGCGAGCCGCCCCGGTAGTCGGTGGGCCCGAAAGCCGTTCCTCGCAGGTCGTCCGCCCCGCCCGCCGCGCCGGTCGTCTCCGTCCGAACGTCCCAACGTCCCAACGTTCGCACGTCCTACCGTCCGCACGTCCCCCTACCCCCCCAGCCAATGCCAGAGGGCCGCGGCCAGGCCGCCGCTCACCACGAACCACGACGGCAGGTACCACGCCGCCGCCGGCCGGGTGGCCGGGTCGCGGACGCGCCACCACAGGACCCGGGCGCCCCCGAGGATGCCGGCGGCCAGGATCCCGAGGGCGACCCAGCGAAGGGCCGCCAGCGGAAGCAGAAGGTCGGGCTTCGGCAGGAGGCCCGAGGCGTGGATGGCGAGGTAGGTCTCGGCGCCCCACGGATCGTAGACGAGGTACGGCAGGTAGGCCGCCTTCGCGTTCAGCTTCACCAGGGCGAGCGCCAGGTGGCCGCCGAGGACCGGGCCCACGAAGGCGGGCAACGCGGCGAGCCACCCCCAGCCGCGAGCCTTCGGCCCGGGGCCGGGCGCGGACCCGGGCGCCCCGGCCACGGGACGCCCCGACACCCGCGCGCCCAGGCGCCCCAGGATCGGCGGCAGGCCGAGGAGCACCGCCGGGACGACCGCCCCCATCCAGAGGGCCCGGAACCAGGCCGGCGGCAGCACCCCGGGCGTCACGGCCACCTCGGCCTCGGGCCAGGTGCGGTAGAGGGCCAGGGACACGAGCCCCAGGAGGAGCCCCAGGAACACGGCCCGGGCGGGAGGCAGCGCCCCCGCGGCCGGCCGCCGGCCCCACCACACCCCCAGGTTCCCCTCCGGGCAGCGGCGCACACACCGCAGGCACAGCAGGCACTCCGTGGGATCCATCCGGGTCGGATCGAGCGCCACGGGGCAACCCGCCCGGTCCCTGCGGCGAAACCAGACCCACCGGCCCCAGTCGAGGCGTCGCCACTCGGGGTCGGTGGCCACGCAGGCCCGGCCGCAGGCGCTGCAGCGGCCGGGGTCCCGGGCCCTCACCGCGAGCGGGGTGTGCCGGGCGTAGAGGGAAAGCACGGTGCCCACGGGACACAGGCCCCGGCAGAAGGCGCTCCGGCGCCACAGAACCGCGCTTCCCACGGCGAGCGCCACCACCCCGGCGATGAGCGCGGCGGTGGCGTGGGGGCTGAGGTTCGCCTCGAACCCGACCACCGCGGCCACCCCGGCCCCGAACACCGCAAGGCTCCCCCACCCCCGGGCGATCCACGGGGGCCACGGGAGCCCCAGGCCCCGGCGGCCGAACCCGTCGGCCACCCACCCCAGGGGACACACCCCGCACCAGGCCCGCCCGAGCACCGGCACGGCCACCACGAGCCCCATGAACCAGAACACCCAGAACAGGAGCGTCGTGGCGTGGGTGTACACCCGGGGGTGGAGATCGGGCACCCCGGGGATGGCGTCGTAGCCCCAGCCCAGGGCGATCAGCGCCACGGTTCCGGCGAGCCAAAGCGCCCGGAGGGCGGTCTGGACCACAGGCCGCAGGAACGGCCGGGTCAGGGGATGGCGGTAGAGATCAACGGGACGGGTGGACAAAGGTGTGGACTCCGTTCTGGGGCGGCTAGGCGGCTGGGCGGCCGGGCAGCGAGGCGGCTAAAAGCCGTCCGGATTTCGGCGTCGCCGCTTGCCCAAGCCTGTGGGAGCGGGCTCCAGGCCGCGACGCCCTCCCTGCGGGCCTTCGGCCCGGATCGCGCCTTGGAAGGCGCTCCCACAACTCGGATCCTGACGTACCCGCTCCCCCCTCGCGTGGTACGGCGCCACCAAAGCGCAGGAAGCCGCCCAGCCGCCTCGCCGCCAAGCGGCCCCGCCGCCTCACCGATACACGCTGTCGGGCAACCGCTCCTCCCCCTTGGCGTCGCGGAAGGTCTGGGGGGTTTTGCGCACCAGGGCCAGGCTCCGGGCCGCCCATTCCCGCACGGCGGGGACCGGGTCGCCGGTTCGCAAGTGTTCCAGACCGGCCTCGGCGTCCCGCGCCTCGAGCACCCCTAAGGCCCGGGCCGCCTCGAGCCGCACGCGCCAGTCCGGGTCGTCGAGGAGGGGTGCGAGGTTGCCGGCCGCCTCCGGGTCCCCCAGCATCCCGAGAGCCCAGGCTGCCGGGGCCCGGGTCTGCGGGTCGCGTAGCGCCGCCACGAGGAAAGGTTTGGCCCGCCGATCCCGGATGTCTCCCAGGGCGAGCACGGCCTGCACGCGCGACGCGGGGGAAAGGGACGGCGCGGCCTCCAAGATCGCCGGCACCCCGGCCTCCCCCAGCTTCACCAGGGCCCGGGTGGCCTCCCTGGCGGTCTCCCCGCCCGCGGCGAGGGCCGCCACCAGGTCGGGGGCGGCCTCGGCCCGGCCCAACTCCCCCAGCACCCAGGCCCCCACGTACCGGCGGGGGAAACCCTCGTCGGCCAGGGCCTCCCGCGCCGCATCGAGCGCCCAGGGCCATTTCCGGTTCCCGGCCACGGCCAGGGCGTGTTCCCGGAGCACGGGATCGTCTGCCCGGCACGCCCGTTGGATCTCCGGTTCCACGGCCTCGGGCGGGAGGGAGAGCACCGCCTTGTAGGCGGCGGAGCGCGTTTCCTCGTCCCAGGGCCGGCCCATCCGGCCCACCAGTTCGGCCACGGCCTTGGAATCCCCGGCCGCCGCCGCCCGGGCGAGTTCCTCCACCGGCACCGTCCGCGGCACCCCACAGGAGACGAGCAGAAGGAAAAGGGGCGCGGCGAGTCGCAGGCCGCAGGTCCTCCACCCCGCCGCCCGACCGCCTAGCCGCTCAGCTTTACCGCCGTGACGCGTGACGGGTGACGGGTGACGGGTGAGGACACCCCCCGGCAGCGCGCCCCCCGGCCGCCCGGCCGCCCAGCCGCCTAGCCGCCCAGCTTTACCCCCGTGACGCGTGACGGGTGACGGGTGACGGGTGAGGACGCCGCCCCCCACCGCGCCCCTCGGTCGCCCGGCCGCCCAGCCGCCCAGCCGCCTCGCCAGTCCTACCATACCTTGTGCACCGTGATGTCCACGCCGGTCACCACCTGCCCCTCGGGCACGATCACGGCCGAGGGATCCACGGTGCCCCGGTCGTAGCGGCCGTAGAGTTCGCCCACCTCGGGCGGCCCCCCGTACTTGTCCCGGGCGCAGATGTAGTAGGTGCCGCCCTCCGGCAGCTTCACCTCGTAGCGGCCGTCGGGGCCGGTCTTGGCCGACACGAACTTAGGCCGCTCCGACATCTGGATGTGGTCGTACACGTGGACCCGCACCCCTTCCACGGGATGGCCCTCGGCGTCCACCACCCGGCCCCGGATCGCCGTGGCCCAGCCCGCCGCCTCGCCCAGGGGCTGCTTGGTGTTGCCCTCCTTCACGTAGGCGAGGATCGGAAGGTCCAGGGGTTTTCCCGGTTCCACGGTGATCCGGACGGGGTCCGACTTGAGATCCCCGGCCCGCACCGGCCCCGTTTTCGCCCCGTCGGCCCGGCGCCGGGCCACCACCAGGTACTCCCCGGGCGGCAGTTCGGTCTCGAACGCCCCGTCCGCGAGTGGCCCGAACTGGAGGTACGGCGGTCCCCGCAGGTCCATGCCGGGCTTGTACACGTCCACGATCACCCCGGCCGCTGGCTCGTACACCTTGCCGGTCAGGCGGGTCAGGGCACCCGGATCGCTCCCGGACCCCGAACACGCGGCCAGAACCATCAAAGCCAACCACAGAAAACCCGACCTACGCATCTCTCGCTCACTTCCGACGTGCTACCGCGCCGGCCTGTCGCCCACCACCCGGTCCCGCGGCACGAGCCACAGGAACACCGGGTCGGGCACCGCGTTGTGGTCCTCGTTCACCCCGTCCAGGAGGGCGATCCCCACCGGGTACACCCCGCCCGGGACCAGACGGACGTCCTCCGGGTCAATCCCCCGGAGGGCCCGGCGGAAGGTCACGGTCCACCGGCCCCTTCGCCACCGCCCCTCGGCCTTCACCTCCATGCGGCCCGGGGCGTCGGCCCGGTCGAGGAACGCCGGGGCCCGGGCCCCGGGTTCGGGGTCCGGGGCCTCCGCCGGGCCGTCCCCCTCCGGCACCCGGTTCTCCACGAACCGGTCGCCCGGCGCATCGGGCTCCCGGCCGCCCGGCCCCAGGGAAAGGTCGTCGGCCTCTCCCCCGGGCCGGCCCCAGCCGGCCTTCCACTCCCACAGGTCGAGCCGGCCCCAGGCGGCCGGGGTGGCCATGCGGTAGTCGGCGAACGCCCGGGGCCCGGCCATCCGGAAATCCTCGAGATGGCAGGCCCGCACGCAGGTGAACCCCTCGGCCGCCGCCCCCCACAGGAGCGCCGCCCCGTCCTGCCCCGGCCCCTCCCGGCGCCAACCCCGGCCGTCCCAGCGCCACCCGGGCCCCCGGTGGGGGGTGGGATCCGACCAGACGAGCCGCACGAACACGTCGCGTTGCGTATAGAACGCCCGCACCTCCAGGTCCACCGGCGGGGTTTTCGTGCCGTGGTGGCACGAGGCCGTTGCCTTGTGGACCGTGTCGGCGTCCACCGCCGCCCCGGCGGCCCGGGTGGTGCGGCCCCCCACCGCCCGGACCCGGAGCGCAACCGCCCCGGCCCAGTCCCCCTCGGTGGGGGGATGGTCCAGGGGAAGGGCGAGCACCCGGTCGCCGGGGGTGCCGCAACCCGCCGCCAGGGCGGCCGCGGCCAGGAGGGCGAGGAAGGATCGGAACCGCACGGAAGGGGGTACCCGAAAGCCCCTCAGGGGTTACGCCCGGCCGGGGGGGGCCACAGCCACCGCACCTCGCGCGCCAGGGTCTCGGCGAACCGGTCGGCCCGGGCCCCCAGTTCGTCCCATTCGGCCTCGGTGTACACCAGCAACTCGGCGGGGACCGGCAACTCCTCGGTGCGCCACGAAAGCCCCCGCCGTTCGAAGGGTTCGTCGCTCCGGGCCACCACGGCCACGAGGTCGAGATCGCTCCCCGGACCCCAGTCGCCCCGGGCGTAGGAGCCGAAGTACCCGAACCGGCGGAGTTCCGGGTGCCGGGCGGCCTCGTCCCGAACCCACCGGCCGAGCGCTTCGAGAACCTCGTCAGGCCCGGGCCATCTGAGCACGGGCGAACGCAACGATCTCACGGGCATAGTCCACCGCGGGCCCGCTGTGGAGCGGGCCGTAGTGCTCGGCCGGCGCCCCGGCCGGATGGCCGTTGGGGCACCGGGTGGGGATGTAGTAGCCGTCCAACACCTTGGCCTTTTGAACCAGGTCGTCCGGCACCTCGAGCGGAAGCTCCTTGAGCAGGCGCGCCACCACGTGGCCCCAGGCGTCCTGGCCACACCAGAGGTGCAGGGCCTTCACGCCCTTCTCGGCGGCCTGCTGGGCCACGAAGCAGGCCCATTCGTGCCGGCCCAGGCGGGCCGCCTGCTCGGCCATCCCGAGGTCCAGTTCCGCCTGGGTCAGCCAATCCTCGGCGCGGTTCGGCATGCTCCTCCCTCAGCGATACACATCCCGGCGGTGCCCCACGTGAAGCACCACGACGACACCCTGCTCATCATCGATCTCATAGATTACGCGATAGGACCCGATTCGCACCCTCCAGCCGTCCCGGCCCACGAGCTTTCGAGCCTGGGTGGGTCGCGGGTTTTCGGCCAACGCCCGGATGGCGTCCCTCACCGCCTCGTAGGTCTTCGATGGCAATCCGGCGAGTTCCTTCTGGGCTCGACGAAGGATCCGGAGCCTGTATCTCACCGCCCCCGCCTCTCCTCGATCTCCCGCACGGCCTCCTCGAAATCCACGGACTCGTCCTCCGACGCTTTCGCCGCGTCGTAGGCGCGGATGCTTTCCAACTCCTCTAGCGCCTCCAGCATCCGGCGGTATTCGCCCAGCGAAACGATCACGGCGACCGGATTCCCTTGCTCGTCCGTCACGTACCGCGCCTGTTTTACACCCATGCCGCACCTCCCGCCCCCTCACTTGGTCCTCTGCCGGGCAGCGGTATTATACTGCCTATCCAGCATAACCGACACCACGGCCACGGCCAGGGGGTTCCCGACGTGAGCGCCTCACCCGACATCGAAGCTATCCGCCGCGCCGTCGTCGAGGTGGTGGGCGACGACCCCGACGTGGTGGCGGCCTATCTCTTCGGCTCCCGGGCCACCGGACGGGAGAAGCCGGGAAGCGACGTGGACGTGGCGCTCCTCATGCGCGAGGGGTTCGACTACCTCGAGAACTACGACCACATCCCGGGTCATGGGGGAACTCGAGGACCGCCTCGGCACCCGCGTGGACGTGGTGTACCTGAACCGGGCCGACCCGGTGCTCCAGCGCGAGGTGCGGAGGAAGGGCCGGCTTCTTTGGGAGCGCGACCGTAACGCCCGCATCGCCTGGGTCGTACGCAGCCGAAAGCTCTGGCTCGACGGCGAGCACCGCCGCCGCATCTACCGCGAGGTGCGCGCCCGCAAGGCCAAGGAGGCCCTACCCAATGGTTGACCGCTTCGGGCTGGAAGGCTGGAAGGCTGGGAGGCTGGGAGGCCCACTGCGGCTCATCGGCGCCGCATGCCTCCTGGCCCTTGCCGTCTGCGTCCGGGCCGAAGAAACCCAAATCCGCTGGAGCGGGCGCGTGGCGCTCGATCGGCCGATGACCGTGGAGGCCGGGCAGACCCTCGTGGTCGAATCCGGCACCCAGATCGCGGCCGGCCCGGAGGGCACCGTGCTCGTGCAGGGAAAGGTCTATCTCCTGGGGTCCGGGGAAGCGCCGGTGCGGATCCGGGGCACCCGGGAGGCCCCGGCAGCCGTCTTTCAGATGAACGCGCCCGAGGCCGTTCTGCGGCTCCACCGGGCGGAGGCCGAAGGGTGCGGCACCGTGGTCGGGGCCACGGCCGGGACGGTCGTCATCACGGACTCGGCGTTCCGCCGAAACGCCACGGCCCTGCGGCTCCAGATGCGCACCCGGGGCGTCCTCCGGGACGTCGCGTTCGTGGAGAACGACCTCGGCCTCGCGGCGGACAACGGCGCGCTCGTCACGGTGGACGACGCCGTGTTCCGGAAGAACAAGGTCGGGGTGGGCGCCGGGAACTCGGTGCGGCTCACGGTGCGGGGCAACCGGTTCGAGGCGAACGAAACCGGCTACGGCCAGACGAACGGGGCCGACACGGCGCTCGAGAACTGCACCTTCGAGGGGCACACCGGCGCGGCCGTGTTCCTTCGCCAGTCGCGCCGGAGCCCCCGGATCTCGTTCTGCCGATTCGAGGGGAACAAGATCGGGCTCGTGGCGCGCTCCACGAGCCATCCGCTCGTGGAGGCGAGCGTGTTCCGCAAAAACGAGAACGCCCTCGACGCCAAGGAGTTCTGCGGCCCGCTCCTCCGGTTCAACGCCTTCGAGGAAAACGGCAAGGCCGTGCGCCTCGACCACAAGAGCGGGGCCAAAATCTTCGGGAACCGGTTCTGGAAGAACGGGGTCGCCCTGTTCCTCGACTTCTCGTCCTACCCCGGGGTCCGGCGGAACCGGTTCGAGGAAAACGAGTGGCACGTAAGGCTCGGCCGGTTCATGTCGGCCGACTGGGAACGGCGCCAGGGCTCGGCGGGCTACACCCTGCAGAACGCCCAGGGCCGAAACACCCGAAACCCCATGATGCAGGGCGCCGGAAAACTGCCGGAGGCCGCCGGCACCGTGGACGTCTCCCAAAACGCCTGGGACGCCGACACCCTGGCCGAGATGGCCGCCGGCCCCGAGGCCAACCTCACCCGCATCTGGGACGGCCGCGACCAGCCCGAGGTCACCTACCCCGACTGGGGCACGGGGGACGAGACCTTCCGGCTCGACGTGGTCCGGTTCGACCCGCCCCTCGGGCGAGGCATCCCCGCGGGGCCGCCGGCGTGGGTTCCGCACCAAGAGAGCGACCCCCTATCCGGTCCAGGCGGCCGAAGAGCCCCCCCTGAGCAATCTCGGAGAACTCGATAGACTTGCCATTTCGCTGCCTTGGGGTATGCGTAATGAATCCGGCAACCACACCCGGGGAGGTAGATACCATGCGCCTCGACAGGTTGTTGCGCACGCGGCTCACCGTGAGCGTGGTCACAGCGCTGGCCTGTAGTCTGGGAGGCTGCGGAAACGGGACCGATACTGCTTCCGTCTCTCGGGTTGAGGGGACCGTCATGCTCGAGGGGGCCCCCGTGGCGGGGGCGAGAGTCGCTTTGTCGGCGGGGAACGAAACCATTACCGACCAAACGGGCGCTTTCGTGTTCAGCGAAGTCCCGCCGGGGAACCTCCTCCTGACCGCAAGTTACCTTGCCGACCTTTACGCGGCTAAGAAAATTGTCCAACTCGAGGACGGGGAAACGGAAACGGTGAGTATGGTACTCACCCGAGTTCCGGATGTGGGCCGCACCGTCGGGGAAGTAACCGCCGAGGAGATCCGCGCGGCAAGCCCCAGCCTCACCGGGGTTAGCATCCAGGATATCGTGGCGGGGAAGGGCTACGCGATCCTGTGCGACACGGCGAACGGATTCGAGGTGGTCGATGTCGCCGACCCCACCGCCCCCCGGTTCGTGGGCGGCGTGTTCGGGGATCGCAGCTGCGAGGCGGGGGCCTTGGACTGGCCGCTCTGGTACTGCGGCTGGAACGATGCGGAGGGCGGCGGGGTGGCCGTCTATGCCCTGGAGGATCCGGCCCATCCGCGGAAACTCGGCGAGGCGGTCACGGATAATCAGGTGTACGGCTTGGACCTTTCCGGCCAGGTCGTCTACACCGTGGGGAGCCGTAGCTTCCAAACCTACCGCGTCGACGACCCAGCCGCTCCCGCCCTCCTTGCCAGCCTTCCCATAAAGGGCGAAGGTGTCGAGGTGCGCAACGGGTACGCGTTCGTCGCCACCCGCGGCGGCCCGGTGTTCACCGTGATCGACGTCGCCGACCCAGCCAACCCGCAGGTCGTGTGGCGATCGGACGAGGAAGACGAGGGCGTGGACTGCGTCCTCGACGGCACCTACGCATACGTCGCTGCGAACCGGGTGTACCACTACGACGTCCGGGATCCCCTCAGTCCCCGGCTCGTCGGGATTGTCGACTCGACCGAACTCCTGGGCCAGGGAGCCACGCTGAGGGTGGGCGTGCTCCAACTGGAGGGGCTGACCGCAGAGGCCGGGCGGGTGTACCTGGGGGCCGTGCGAGACGGCCTCATCGTGGTGGACTACGCCGACCCCCACCGGCCCCGGTTCGCCTGGCAGACCGACGACACGGTGCCGTTCGCCATGAACGTGTACGTGGAGGGTGACTACGCGTTCGTCGCCGCCCGTACCGACGGGATGCGGGTCGTCCGGCGGCGCTGAGTCCGTCGAGGCGTTTCACCGGAGGCTTTTTGCTCCCGGGCCGACCCTCACCGCATGGGTAAAGAGATGCCTGGCCGTCCGAAACGCCAGGACCGGGCGGTCGTCGGTGTTCACCTCGCCCGGCGGCACCGCTTCCCCCCGCTCGAACCACCCCACGTACGCGCCCCGCTCGCCCCCCGCCTCCGCAGGGAGGGCGTCCGGCTCCGCAGGGGGGGTTAGGAACACGGCGTCCCCCGGGCGTGGCGCCCACAGGGTCCACGACGGGAACACCGACGCGAAGGTGGCCTCGAACAGCGCCCAGTCTTCCGCCGAGGTGCCGTAGGCCTGAAACCACTGGACCAGGGTCCCGCCCGGCGTGAGGCGCTCCCGGCAGATGGCCAGGAACTCCCGGGTGAAAAGGGACCAGGAGGCCCCCACCCAGGGGTTCGACGGTTGGGAGATGATTACGTCGAACCGCTCCGGCGTCGTGGCGAGATAGTGCCGGGCGTCGTCCACCACGAGCGTGAACCGCGGGTCTTCCCGGACCCCCGCGTTCACCGCCCGAAACCACGGCGCCGCCGCAACCACCTCGAGCGAGATCTCCACACAGGTCACCCGCTCCACGGGAAACCGGAGCACCTCGGCCACGGTCTGGCCGCTTCCCCACCCGATCACCAGCACCCGCTTGGCAGCCGGCCTCACGAGCAGGGGCAACCGGGCCAGAAACACCTGGGTGGGTTGGTCCATCAGGGTGTTCGACGCAGGTTTTCCATCCACCACCAGGAACCGCTGCCCGCGGCTTTCGGCCACCACCACACTCGCCACGGGTCCCTCGATGACCTGGAGCACCGCGGGCAGGGCCGCCGGATCCAGCGGCCCGGGTTTTCCATCCACCCGTTCCAGCATGCGCGCGTACCGCGGGGCGGCCCAGTACACCCCCGCGTGCCAGACCATGGGGGGCGGCGCGGGGGCGGCCGAAAGGAGCGCTATCGCGGCCGCGGCCGTCAACGTGAATGCCCCGGCCCGGCGGGGACCGGATCGGCAGGCCCACCAGGCTCCGGCCACCACTGCGTACCCCGCGGCCAGGAGCTTGTAACTTCCGAACACGCCGCACCGCGGCACCAGCGAAGCGTTCGCCGCAAGGGGCCCCAGCACCGCCCCCGCGGTGTTCGCCGCGACCACCGTTCCGAAGGCTCCCGTGGACCTCCGCGCGCTTCGCCACAACAGTGGAAGCAAGGTGCCCGCCCAAAGCGTTCCGGGCAGCACGACGACCAGGACGCACACCACCTGGGCCGCCGTGAGGTCCCCCCACCACACCCCGCTTGGAGGCAGATGCAGGGCAAGCCGCAACGTGGCCTCCGGAAGGCGAGCCAACGCCCACGCCAGCGCTGAGAACCCCGCCGTGGCGGCCAGAGCGCACCACGGACCCCGTTCGGGCCGAAAGCGCGCCGCGACCCAGCCCCCCGCACCCAGCCCGAGGAGGAACGGCGCCAGGGACAGAACCGCACCGTACACGCCCACCCCCACCACCGGCGTCAGCAGCCGGGCGGTGAGCACCTCCAAGCCCAGGGTCAGGAACCCGAACGCAAACCCGAGCGCTGCCGCTCCCCAACCCAGTGGGGCTTCTGCCGCCGCCGTGTCCTCAGCGCCCCCCTCCCAGGGCAACGCTCCCCTCCGGACGCGGCCGAACCCGAGGGCCGCCGCTGCCGCCACCAGCGCCAACCCGGCCGCGCTCCCCCGAAGGCCCAACGCCTCGATGCCAAGGCAGCCCGTGGCAACAAGCCCCGCGGCTCCCCCCACCACCAGCCAGCCGTAAAGCGACGGCAGCCGCCCCGTCCGGGTACCGGTCCCCGCGGCCAGGGCCGGCAACACGGCGGCCGCCGGCACCGCGGCCAGAGCTGCGGCAAGAGCCCCACCGGCGCCTCCCCCCCAGCGCAGCGCAACCTGGGCCGCGGGGTGTGCCCAACTCGCGAGCGCCAGCGGAACGGCCGAAGCCGCGATCCCGGCGTGGGCGGCCACCAGCGCCGGTCCCGGCCCCCAGCGTCTTCGCTCGAGGGCCCAGCCCACCGCCCAGGTCCCGAGGGCCATGCCGCCCATGTATCCGGACACGACCGCGGCGAGAGCCGGCGGAGAGGCCCCGAGCACGAGTTCCAGAGCCCGGAACCAGAGCACCTCGATCCCGAGCGCCGCGAATCCGGAGGCGGCGCACAGCACGCGAACCGCCGTCATGACATCGCCCGACATCTCCGACTACGGGGAGGAGATCCCCAACCCTTCGGCCAGGGCCGCGACCCGGGCCGCCGCGTCCGGATGGAACACCGGTGACCACGCTAGCCGCCGCACCTCCTCCACCGCCCCGGCCGCCCGCTCGTGGCCCAGGCGTACCAAGACCTCCGCCCGGGCGAGCCGGGCCAGGTCGTCCCATGGGCGGTACCGCAGGGCGAGATCCAGCATCCGAAGCGCCCCGACCAGGTCCCCTGCGTCCAGCGCCCCGCCCGCCTGCACGGCATATTCGAGGCCATAGGCGGCATCGAGTCCTGCCGCCCGCTCCAGCGCCAGGAGGGCCCCCTCGGTCCGCCCCACCGCGGCCTCCGCCCGGAACCGGGCGTACCAGGCGTCGGGGTCACCCGGATCGGTTTCCGTCAACTCCCGGCACACGGTGAGCGCCCCCTCAACCTCGAGCATCGAGGAGAGAAACAGCGCCCGCGCCCTCTCCCGCCAAGAGGTAGGGAGCGGTTGCTCCAACACGCTTGGGGCTTGCATCACGTCCAGGAGCCTCCGGCCCGCGAACCGGAAGTCCAAGGGCACACCGAGTGGGCCGTTGGAGAAAGAGAAGGTGACGCCGTCGGCCCCTTCGGCCAAAGACACGATCTGCCGCGCCACGTCCTGGAGCAACCCGAACACGGGCGTTCGGACCTCGTCGAGGTACAAGGCGCTGAGATAGCTGAGATCGACGTGCATCCCGTAGGGCCGCCCCCCCAACGCGTCGCCAACCTCCTCCAGCCGAAACCCGATGACCGTGGGCACCCCTTCCACATAGCCGCGGCCCCAGCCCTGGACCACCTGAAACGTCGCTCTCTCCCCCTCCGAAATGAGTCCGCGGTCGCGCATCTGATCGAGGACGATTTCCACACGGGCATCCGCCAATAGGCGCGCCGGCACCGGCACCACCCACACGAGGGCACCGATCCGGCCCGTCGCCAGCGCCAACCGGACGGCGTTCTCGGGCAGGAAGAGGGGATCGGCCGACTCCCATCGTGCACCACGCCCGATGTCGGACACGCTCGGACCAAGGGCGCCGAGCGCCTTCGCCCGGACAGGCGGGGGGAGCGGCACCAAGTACGGATCCCGGCTGAGAAGCACAAGCGCCCGGCCCGGCTCGCCCGTCCACCAGGCGACGGCCTCCGACGCCTCCTCGAACACCGCGGGTGCCGCGGCTGCGTTCGCCCCGATCATGAACGCGAAAACGGCGAGCGCCGCCTGCGACGCCCGCCGGAATCCGCGCCACATCGTCTGACGGGTCACCTACCCGCTCCCCAGGCCACCGCCTGGAGAAAACACCCCCCGCCTCCCCCTCCCCCGCCGCCTCCCCCGCCAGTCGGCGCCGACACCGCCACCCGGAACACCTCGACCGGGGTCCAGCGATCCTCCGTGCTTCCGTCCCCCACCTGCCCGCGGGTATTCCGCCCCCAAGCAAACACCCGCCCGTCCGACTTCAGAGCGATCACGTGCCCTCCGGGTTCCAGTGGGTCCCCCCCAGGAACCTCGACCGGCATATCCTCCTGACCGGCGTCCACGGCCGCCCAGTCCGTCTCCGACCCTACCCGCGTCGGGGTGAGGCGATTTTCGGTATTGCCCAGCCCGAGCTGGCCGAATCGGTTCTCACCCCATGCCCACAGGGTCCCGCCTGTGCGGATCGCCACGCTGAAATCCCCCGCAGCGGCCACGGCAACCCACCCCGTTTCCGTCCCCACGCGCACGGGTTCCCCGCGGTCCACGGTATCCCCCACGCCCAACTGACCCTTGTGGTTCCTGCCCCAAGCCCAGAGAGCGCCGTCCTCGTCGATGGCCAAGGTGTGGTCGGCGCCTCCCGTTGCAACAGCCCATTTCTTCCCGGCCGGGTGAGGGATCTCCTTCGGGTCACCCCGGTCGGGCTCAGTGGCCCCGCCGACGCCGTCACCCAGTTGCCCGTACTCCTTGCGCCCCCAGCCCCACAGCCGGCCGGCGGTGTCCACGGCAAGCGAGTGGTCCCGACCGGCCCCGAGCCAGACCCAGCCCTCTTCCGGCACCCCGGCCATCTTTTCGGGCGTCTCGATCACCTGATTGGCGTCGGGAGGACTGCCCGCTTGCCCGTTCTTGTTCCACCCCCACGACCACAGAGACTTTCCAGCCACGGCTATTCCGTGATCTAACCCTGTCGTTACCCCCACCCAGTCACCGAGCGCCGAAATCTGCGCCGGAAACACCACGTCCTCTCTAGGTTCCCCGTCTCCCAACTGCCCATCGAAATCGTAGCCCCAGGTCCACAGCGACCCGTCATCGGCGCAGATCCCAGCCGTGAAACGCCCGTACGCGGCCACCGCGGCCCACCTGTCGCACCCGGTCGCGGTCACTTCCACCGGCTCGTGTCGGTCCGCGGTGTCTCCCACACCCAACTGTCCGTGTGCATTCCATCCCCACGCCCACAGGCGCCCCTCAACGTCCAAGACCATCGAATGCCCCGCGCCAGCCGCCACGAGCGGTCTCTGCGGGGGCACCGGCCCCGACCATGCGCCCACCGCCCCCGTCAAGACTCCCGCGACGGCCAGAACGCTGCCCCTTTTGACACTCGACAGGCGCTTCATCCTCGTCCCCTCTCCTCCTCCATCCCCTTTCTCGCCTCCACGCGCAGGGTACCGCAAACCCAAGAAACGGCAACTCCCCGGCCACCGACAACAAAGGGGCCGGTCCGTCCGGCCCCTTTGTTGCTACCCACCCCGCTCCACGCTAGCAGGGATGCACGCTGGAGGTCCCCACCACCTTGGGCTTCACGTAGGTCGTCTTCTTCATGGCTCGCTCCTTTGGGTTGGGGGGCTAAAGGCCGTAAATCGTAAATCGTGAATCGTTGGTCGCGGGTCGTTGGTCGTTCGCGCAGCTCGCCTCGCCTTCCTCTGGCGCACGGCGAGCGAAGCCGGTCGCCACCTATCCCGTCAACCGGCGCTCGCGACCTTTTCCCTATCTCCCGGCCACAACCGCAGATCGATCGACTCTAGGTCCACGACTCCGCTTGCCGGGTCGATGCCGATTCCCACCGGCAGTCCTTTCGCATCGACATCGATCACAACCCCTTCCACCACCGCCACGGAATCTGCGGCAGGGGCTGCCGACAGTTCGATGTACAGGGAGTCGGTTTCCGGGTAGTAGGCCACTTTCATGGTCAAAATCTCGGCTTAAATCTTTGCAAACTTCTGCTAGGAGGCTGGGAGGCTAGGACGCGGGAACGCAAAACCGCCTCTGATTCCAGCGTCTCGGCTCGTCCCACCCTGTAGGAGCGGCTTCCGAGTCCCCAAATCCGGGCCGGCCTCCGCTCCGAATCGCGCCTCAAAAGGCGCTCCCACACGGATCTCGAAACCTGCCGGTATGCGCCCCCCTTCGTTGTAAGGGCCCGCAGGGCTCAGCGCGGGTAGCGATCAAACCGCAACTTCCACCATAACCGCTTCGCTCCGGGACTCTGGTGGAGATTCCCCCTCGGCCGCAAGCCCTTCGAGGTGGAACTCGATCGCCTCCCGGAAGGCTTTTTCGACCTCCTCCTTGGTGGCCCCAGTCGCGACACAGCCCGGCACGTCAGGCGAAAACGCCGAGTACCCCGTCGTCGTGCGCTCGATCACCACAAGGTATCTCATCGACTCTCCTTCCCCAACCCGGCTTGCCGCAGCACGCTCGCCAACGTTCCGGGAGCCACATCATCCCCCGGATGTCCAGACACCGTCACCAACCCCTTCTTTTGGGGGTGCTTGAACTGCCGATGACTCCCCCTCGTCCGTGCCACGTACCAACCATCGTCCTGCAGCAACCGAATCAGGTCGCGAATTTTCAATTGCCGCCCCCAACCTCTCTCCTCACACCTCGAAACCAGATTACCTCAGCTTCCCACTTCCGTCCCGCCTTCCAGCGTCCTACCGTCCCAACGTTCCCGCGTACTCGTCCGCCCAGACGTCCGGGTCGATCTCAATGTACCCGAGGGTATCGCCGT